>JACDEN010000010.1:6804-17909 GCA_013816415.1 Planctomycetota bacterium | reverse complement strand
GTCGTAGAAGGCGAGGGCATCGACGGCCTCCTCGAGCGCGCGGTAATGGGTGACGCGGCCGGCGCGCCAGGCAGTGAGGCCTTCGAGGTCGAGCAGCGGCCTGACCGCAGCATCGGCGTAGGACATGCCCAGCAAGAGCCTCTGGAATTCCGCCAGCGGTCCGTCGAGCACCGGAGGCGAATCGAGGGCGGTGACATTGCAGTGATCGTACGGCTCGGTGCGGGCGAGGATGCGCACGCTGCTCCCCGACAGGATGCCTTCATGGGTGAACAGCAGGTGGTTCGCATCGATGATGCAGGCCGCGTCGGCCTCGCCGCGCATCAGCGCGCGCACCGCCTCGCGTTCGCCCCCGATGTGGTCGCCATGCATGCCGACGTGGAGGTCGAAGCGCCGCACGGCCACATCCCTGCCGGGCACCAGCCCCGAGCGGTGCAGGAGTCCGAGCGGCAGCAGGGTCGCCTGCGGCGAGTCGATCGCTCCGGTCGCGACCGTCAGTCCGCGCAGGTCCGCGAGCGAGCGCTGGGGCGCGTCCGAGCGCACCAGGATCAGCGAGGTCAGCTCCTGGTCGGTGTCGCGCATGGCGATCGCCTGCGCACTGCGCCCATCGGCGGCGGCGGCGCGGCGCGCGCGCACCCACGCCAGCGGCGAGTTCCAGGCCACGGTGATCTGCCGGGCGAGCAGCGCCTCGACCTGGCTTTCGTAATTGCTGTAGAGCACCACGTCGAAGCGCAGGCCCTGCGCCCGGAACCAGGTCCGGAACCCGTCCCAGATGGTCACCACCTTGGGGTCGTAGGCGACCGCGCCGAGCACCACCTCCGAAGGGTTCATCGCCGCATTCCCGTGGTCGCGACGCCGTGCATCAGAACAGCGGAAGTCCGCAGACCGCCTTGCCGATGAAGTCGGCCAGGGCCTCGGAGGTCGGGGCCATGACCGCGGCCGCGCGGGCGTCGCGGAAATGGCGCTCGATCGGCGATTCCCGGCGGAACGCCGCGCCGCCGCAGATGCGCATGCCGAGATCGGTGACCTCGAGCGCAGCCTCCGACGCCGCCAGCTTGACCTCGAGCACGCGCAGCATGGTGTCGGCGCGCTTGGCGGTGATGGCGGCGATGGTGTCCTGCCACAGCGCGCGCGCCAGATCGGTGCGCACGCGCATCTGGGCGATGAGGCTGCGCGGCACCGGCTGCTCGGCCACGCTCTGGCCGAGGTGCTCGAAGCGGGCGCGCGACATGTGATCGGCGGTCGCGGTCACGGCGGCGTTCATCAGTCCGATCGACATCGCGCTGTTGAGCACCTGGAACCACGGCAGCACCACGCCCATCATCACATTGAAGCCGTCGCCGTCCTTGCCGAGCATCGCCGAGAGCGGCACCATCGCGCTGCTGGCGGTGACCGGCGACGAATCGTTTCCGCGCAGGCCGAGGCCATTGAAAGGGATGGCGGCGCTCAGGCCCTCCGCTCCTTTGGGCACCAGCCACAGGGTGCTGGCGCCGGCGGCGGCGAGCGGCCGGCTCGACCACACATAGGAGTCGGCCTCGCCGGCGGCGGTGACCCACGATTTCGATGCATCGAGACGGACCCGCGCGCCGGCGACGACGGCGGTCGAGAGCGGCGCCCAGAACATCGAGCGCGAACCGACCTCGGAGAACGCGAGCGTGCTCAGATGCCGACCGCCGGCGATCGCCTCGCGCACCTCCTTCGTGCCGTGCGCCTCGAGCACGGCGGTCGCCGAGTAATGCATGCACATGATCATCGCGGTCGATCCGCAGGCCTGCCCGAGACGCTCGACCACCAGCGCGGCTTCGGCGATGCCGCACCCGGATCCGCCGACCTCCTTGGCGCTGATCAGGCCCAGATACCCGGCCTTGGCGAGCGCGTCGATCGACGTCCGCGGAAACCGTCCCTCACGATCGACGGCGTCCGCGCCCGGCGCGACCACGGTCGCGATCACCTGATCGAGCTGGGCGAAGTCGGATGCGATGGTGATCGTCATGAGGGTGTTCCGCGGCGAGAGCGCCCGACGCGGTGTCCGGCAGTATCGACCGTCAGGCGGGCCTGTCTATTACGCGGCAGCGAGTCCTGGCGCACCGCGTGCCGCATCAGCGGTCAATACATCCCGGCGGCCTCAACCCTGCGCCGGAAGCTGCGCGCGCCATCGTCGGATGGACTGCGGCCTCCCCGTGCCGGTCGGCGTGACCATGGACGCGTTCACGCATGCGGCAGCCCGGCGACGATCGCTGCGCACAGCCGCCGGGCGGAATCGCATCCGCGCATGCGCGGGTCGCCGCGGCCGTCGGTCCATGGGATCATGACGATGTGGTGCCCTGCCCATCAGAGCATATGAGCCTTCGGAACGCGCGGCCATGGAGCCATGCGAGAGACCACGGGATGACCCGGCTCGATTCCCGTCGGATGTATCCGAACCGGGCAGGTCAGAGGCAAGTTGCTTGCTCGCCGGATGAGAGGCTCTCAAATCCCCAGCGTGCGCTCGCTCACCCCATGCCGGCTCATCCGAGCGATTCTGGCGATCCTGCTGCTGGTCATCGCTGGAGATGTCGTCTCCGACGCGATCGACGAGGATGGCAATGACTGGATACCCGAGCGGCAGCTGCAGCACGCGCTCGTCGAGGCTGCCGCCAGCACCATGGAAGCGGTGGTGTCACCTCCCGAACAGCGTCAGGATGAACGGGGCAGCGTGACCGCTCGGGTCACCTCTCGGCCGACGGTCATCCTGTGGCGGAGCGCATTCGATCCCGAGGTCGATCCGCCGCCTGTCAATCTGATGTGAGCAGTGATCTCGCTGGTGCTTCCGCACCAGCGTTCTGTGGTACCGCGGACCTTGTCCGTGGCGCCGCGCACTCTCGCTCAACGGATATCGCATGTCCCATGGCCGCTTCGACCGAGTCGGGTTTACTCCCGTGCTTCTTGGTCTCGTGCTTCTCGGCGGATGCTCCGGGCGAGATCAACCATCGGACGCCACGAACGGCCGCATCCCCGCCGCGGACCCACCTCCCGCAATCCCGGTGGGATCCGAGGCGATCGCCGAGGGATCATCGCTGACCGTCGAGCGCCTCCTGGCCATCGCTGCCGAGCATACGCCGAATCGGCAGATCTTCGAAGCCGACCAGCGCATCGCCCAGGCATTGGTGACGCAAGCCGAGGCGTGGTCCAATCCGGAAATCGACGTCGAAGGAGGTCGAGCGTGGGCCAATGACGGGGAGCACCTCTCAATCGGTCGGGTCGGTGTTCGGCAGCGCTTCGAGTTGCCCGAGAAGCGGTCGCGTCGCATCGAGGCGGCACGGTCCCAGCAGGCACTCGCTACCTGGGATGCCCAGTGGCTCCGCGTCGAATTGGACCAAGCCGTCCACGAGGCGAGCATCCGAGTCGCTGTCGTGCAGTTGAGAATCCCAGAGTCCGAGCAGTCCGCGCTGCTGGCGCACCACGTGTTGGACACCGTGAAACGGCGCCTGGACGCAGGCGAGGCCACGCGCTCGGATTGGCTGCGTGCTCAGGTGGATGCGCTTCAGACCGACCAGGAGCGTGATCGTGGACAGCGGGGTCTGGTGGCAGCCCGCGGCGCACTCGACGCGTTGTGTGCTGGGGCGCTGCCAGCCACGTACTCGGTGATCGTGGATCTCGATGATCTTCCCGATGTGTCATTGGATCAGACCCTGGAATTCGCGCGGGTGCAGAACCCGCGATGGCAGCAGCTGGATGCCGTCGTTGAACAACGACGTCGAGAGATCCAACGCGAAGAGGCTGCGGCTGATCCCGATCTCACCGTCGGGGCGTTCACCGGCAGAGAAGCCGATAGCCGTTCGGTCGGCGTGACGCTTGGTGTCGAGGTGCCGCTCTGGAACCGCAACCAGGGTGGCATCGCGCTGGCCCGTGCTCAACTCGCCCGGGACGAGGCGGAGCGAGCCCAACAGCAAAAAGCGATCCGAGCTGAGATCCAGGCAGCCTGGTTCGGATACGATCAGGCGGTGCGGCGGGTGACATCGTTCGCCGAATCGCTGTCGCCGTCAGCGAAGGAGGCTCTGACCTTGGCGATCCACTCGTATGAGGCCGGCGAGTCGAGCCTGCTCGATGTCCTCGACGCCAGACGGACGGCCCAGCAGGTCGTGCGCTCCCACCTCGATGCGGTCGAGGACGCCCAACTCGCTCGCATTCGACTCGATCGAGCTGCCGGACGCCTACCAGAGGCCCGGCCATGAATCCTTTGTTGAGCATCATCAAACGAGGCTGGAGATCTTCCATGCATGCCATCATCCCTGTTCGATCCCTGGTCATGATCCTGGTCTGCCTGGCCTTCATGGGCGTGACCTATTCCGAAGACGATGACGACGCCAAAGTTCCTGCGGCGTCAACGAAGCCGTCGTCCACGGACCGCGATGCCGACCCGAAGAAAGATGGCGCTCCTTCTGGTGATCAGGTTTCATTGACGCCAGAGGTCATCGCTCACTACCACATCACGACTGCTCCGGTCAGACGCACAGCGCTGACGGCACCGGTGATTGCAGCAGCCGAAGTGGGCTACGACGCGGACACGGTGATGGATATCGGCACCATCGTCGCGGGTCGGGTCCAGGAGGTGCGGGTGCATGTCGGGGATGTCGTGGCCGCCGGCGATATCCTCATGACCATCGATAGTCAGGAACTCGGACAAGCCCAGAACGCCTATCTGGAACGAGAAGGCATACGCGCCGGTGCCGAGGCCGACGCGAAGCTCGCGCAGGCAACGTGGACTCGAAGCGAGCCTTTGGTGAAGGACCAGACGATCTCATCGGGGGAAGGTTCAAGGCGAGAAGCCGATTTCCATAAAGCCCAGACGGCGCTCCTCACAGCCGAGGCCGCACTCGCCGGAGCCGAGAACACCCTCCGTCTTTACGGCATGGATGACACCGCCGTTGCGGAATTGCAGAAGTCCCATCGCGTATCGCCCCGCGTTGCCGTTCGTGCCCCGGCTGCTGGAGCGGTGATCGCCCGCTCGGTGACGCTGGGTGAAATCGCCCGTCCAGACCAGGAGGCTCTCGTCGTCATCGCCGACCTCTCGGATGTCTGGGTCACGGTCAGCGTTCCCGTCGCTCGCGCTCCTGACGTCGCTGTTGGCCAGCCGGTGCGCATCCTGGTCGCGGGCATGTCCCAGACGATTCCCGGAAAAGTGGACTTCGTCCCTCCCGGTCTCGACCCGCAGAGCCATACGTTGCCGGTGCGGATCTCGGTTCCATGGAGCAGCGGGCTCCGCCCCGGCATGTTCGCCACCGTCGCCATCGAGGTGACCGATCCCAAGGCCGCTGAGATGACCGTGGTGCCGTCGGATGCGGTTTTCAGCTACGGGAATGCCCGCGTGGTGTTCGTGCCGGTACCGCAAGCGGCGGGATCCTTCAAAGCCTGTCGGGTCGTCACGGGGCCGCCGGAAGGAGATGGAACGCCGATCATCTCAGGCATCGAGCCGGGCGATCCGATCGTGATCACCGGAGGATTCATCATCAAGGCGCAGTTGGCCAAGGGACCGGCAGACGAGGACTGATCGACGTTCTGGTCGAAGCCCCCCTGTGCCCACGAGAATCTCCATGATCGACGCTCTCCTACGACTGGTCATCCAACACCGCATATTGGTGCTGATCGCTGCACTCGCGCTTGGTGCGGCAGGCTCTGCGGCACTGTCCCGACTGCCCATCGATGCCGTCCCTGACATCACTCCCAATCAGGTGCAGGTGAATGTCGTCGTACCGGCATTGGCACCGTTGGATGTCGAGCGCCAGGTGACGTACCCAGTCGAAACCGCGCTCGCCGGCATTCCTGGTCTCTCGTTCACCCGCTCATTGTCCCGCAACGGGTTCTCACAGGTGACAGCGGTATTCGACGATCATGCCGACCTCTACTTCTCACGGCAGCAGGTGGCGGAGCGACTCGCTGACGTGAAGCCGCAACTGCCCAGCGGAGCCGAGCCCGTTCTCGGTCCGGTTTCGACCGGTCTCGGCGAGGTGTACTTCTACACCCTCGAATTCACTCACGAAAATGGTGCGGGGGCCACGGTCGCAGATGGCAGACCGGGATGGCAGAGCGATGGGGCGTACCTCAGCGTCGAGGGTGAGCGGCTGACCACGGAGGAACAACGGCTGACCTATCTCCGCACCATCCAGGATTGGGTTCTGGTCCCGCAGTTGCGCGGAGTTCCCGGGGTTGCGGGCATCGACAGCAATGGCGGCTATCAGAAGCAGTATCTGGTCTGGCCTGATCCGGCTCGGGTCGCTGCCTATGGCCTGACGTTCCGCGATGTCACCGATGCGATCGGTCGCAACAACCGCTCCGTGGGTGCGGGAACCGTTCGCCATAACGGAGAAGCCTATGTCGTCCGCGCAGAAGGTCGGGTGCATACCCTCGCGGATCTGTCGTCGATCCTGTTGGCGAACCATGATGGAACCTCGATCCATCTTCGCGACGTGGCCGAGGTGGGACTCGGACACGAACTGCGGACCGGATCAGCGAGTCGCAATGGGCGGGAGACGGTGCTCGGCATCGCCCTGATGCTCATCGGTGGCAACAGCCGAACGGTCGCGGCTGGGGTCGATGAGCGATTGGCCGATCTCGCCTCGCAACTCCCTGCTGATGTCCGCGCTATCCCGCTCCTGAACCGTTCGACGCTCGTGGATGCGACCATCCACACGGTCGAGCGCAATCTCTGCGAGGGCGCCATCCTGGTCATCGCCGTCCTGTTCCTGCTGCTGGGGAACCTGCGGGGCGCACTCGTCGCTGCCTTGGTGATCCCTCTGTCGATGTGCTGTGCCGCTCTCGGCATGACCCGCTTCGGGATCAGCGGAAATCTGATGTCCCTGGGCGCGTTGGATTTCGGCATCATCGTCGATAGCGCCATCCTGCTGGTCGAAAACTGCGTTCGGCAGCTGGGCCGGCACCAACAGGAACTTGGCAGACCGCTCGTTCGCCAGGAACGCATCCAGACCACCTACCGGGCGGCACGCGACATGGTCGGGCCGACGGTTTTCGGCCAGATCATCATCATCACCGTCTACCTGCCGATCCTCATGCTCTCGGGCGTCGAAGGGAAGATGTTCTCGCCGATGGCCGCAACCGTCGTGCTGGCACTGATCGGTTCCCTGATCCTGACGCTCACCCTCGCACCCGCATTGGTCGCCATGACCATGGTCGGAAGGATCGCTGAGAACGAAAATGCGCTCATGCGACTGGCCTCCCGAGCCTATCGTCCGGTTCTCGCTGGATCATTGCGCTGGCGCTGGTTCGTGGTCGGAGGATCTCTCGTGCTCGCCGTGGTGGCGATCCTGCTCTTCGGACGCCTTGGCCGCGAATTCATCCCGCGACTCGACGAGGGAAACATCGACGTGCAGACCGCCCGCATGACCTCCATCGATCTGGCCCAATCCACTGAGATGCAGAAAGACATGGAAGCGGCCCTGATCGCCATGCCCGAGGTATCGGCGGTCGTATCCAAGACCGGCACAGCGGAGGCGGCCACCGATCCCATGCCGGTCAGCAATGCCGACACCTTCATAACCCTGAAGCCTCATGGCCAGTGGCCCGATCCCTCGATGACCAAACAGGCCCTGATCACCAAGATCGATCACGTCCTGGATGAGATTCCAGGAACGAACGTCGCCATCACCCAGCCCATCGAGGACCGCTTCAATGAACTGATCGCCGGGGTGCGGGCCGATGTGGCTGTGAAAGTTTTCGGCGACCGGTTCGAAGACCTGATCCCGATGGCGGAAGCGGTTGCGAGCCACCTCAGGGCGGTTCCTGGTGCCGCAGATGTTCGCGTGGAGCAGATCCAAGGGTCACCCGCGCAGAACATCGAGATCGATCACACCGCCTGTTCCCGATTAGGGATCGACGTCGGGACCGTGCAGGATGCCGTGGCTACCGCCATCGGCGGCGAGGCGACCGGGGTGGTCTTCGAGAATGATCGACGTTTCGATATCGTGGTGCGGCTGAAGGACACGCTGCGCAATGATGATCTCACCCTGCGAATGCTGCCGATTCCGCTTCCACGCCACGAAGGGAAACCTGACCCACGATCGCACGACGCCAGCTTCCTTCCGAGCTCCCAAAGCTCGGTTCCATTATCCAGTCTCGCCCGCATCGAGGTTCAAGACGGCTACGACCAGGTCAGTCGGGAGAACGGCAAGCGACGAGTCGTCGTGCAGTGCAATGTTCGTGGTCGTGATCTGGGATCGTTCGTAGCCGAAGCCAGGAAAACCATCGCTGCTCACGTTCCTCCACGTCCGGGAACGTGGTTGGTCTGGGGCGGACAGTTCGAGAATCTGCAAGCTGCGCGAGCCAGGCTCATGATCGTCGTGCCGGTGTGCCTGGTGATGATTTTCCTGCTCCTGTTCACCTGGTTCAATTCAGGGAAATACGCCGCTCTGGTCTTTACCGGAGTTCCGTTGGCGCTCACAGGAGGCGTGTTCGCGCTGATCGTCGCAGGTCTGCCATTTTCAATATCGGCAGCCGTCGGATTCATCGCCCTATCGGGCGTGGCCGTGTTGAATGGCCTGGTCGTCGTGTCGTACATCAATCACCTGCGGCGAGGCGGAATGCCCGTTGAACAAGCGATCACCGAGGGATCGCTGACGAAGTTGCGGCCCATGCTCATGACGGCGTTGGTGGGCGCTCTTGGATACGTACCGATGGCAATTGCCCATGGTCAGGGGTCCGAAGTCCAGAAACCACTCGCCGTCGTGGTCATCGGAGGAATCATCACATCGGCCGTGCTGACGCTGCTCGTTCTCCCGGCGCTCTATCGCCTGTGGCATCGGAAGGATTCTGCCCTTTCGGATCGGTGGGGTGCCCCCCGGACATCGGCAGGAAGCGACGGATCTGCGCGATGACGGCGAGGTAGCCATCGAAGGTCGCAGGCTTGGTGATGCATTCTATGGCCCCCAGCTCTCGACACGCCTGGAGCTCTTTAGCGTTATTCGAGGACGTCAGCACCACGGTTGGCGAATTCTTCCAGTCCCGGTGCCGACGGATCTCGTCGAGCACGACCATCCCGTTGATGCCAGGAAGGTTGATGTCGACGAGGAGGAGATCGGGCGGATTGCGCTTCAACACCTCTGGATGGCGAGCATCCATATGCTGGAAGGCGAGCACCGCATTCGCAGCGACAACCAGATCCACGTCGAGCCCAGCTTCGGCGAGTGCCTGACGTACCAGAATCACATCGCTGTCGTTGTCTTCGACCCAGAGGATGCATGGTCGCATGATGTTACGTTCCCAAAGGGGGCCCTTCTGCGAGCCCCGTTGGTGAGAGTCTATACGGTGATGTCCAAATCGGGCACAGGGATTGACATGTCCGGCAGGAGACCATGAGGAACGAACGTAAACCCTTGTGTGAGTGCCTCTGAAGAGGGTCTTTAAACACGCTGCTTTCCCATCGTTGGGTCTAAGGAGTCCGATTTTCTCTTGGTAAAGGACAGTGGTCGGCCAATGGTGCCAGGCGCGCATCGAGAGATGCGATTGAGAGAGTCGCGTCACGGACCATCGCCCCGCGAAACAATTTAAGGATCGTATGCCCACCAAGAGAACGAAGACCGTCAATAAGATTCAATTGGTCAAGTGCCCAACGGGCATCAAGGGCTTTGACGAAATTACCGAAGGCGGGATTCCGAAAAATAAAACCACTTTATTTTGTGGAAGTACCGGCACGGGAAAAACCCTTTTGGGGATTGATTTTTTAATCAATGGCGCAAGCGATTACAACGAGCCAGGCGTCTTCATGTCATTTGAAGAAACAGAAGATGAACTGCATGAAGACGTGGCGTCTCTCAACCTGGATTTACAAAGGCTTGTTTCACAAAAAAAGATTCGGCTTGAATACGTTGTTTTGGAACGCAGGGATATGCATGAGAGCGGTGAATTCAATCTCGAAGGACTCTTCGTTCGTTTGGAAGCGGCCATTGATTCCGTTGGCGCCAAACGCGTTGTTCTGGATTCTGTTGAATCCCTCTTCGCGGGCATCACCGATGTCGGCATTCTTCGCTTAGAGATAAAAAGACTTTTCCGCTGGCTTAAGAATAAAAAAGTTACGGCAATCATTACCGGCGAGATGGGGCAAGGCGCTTATACCCGTCATGGTCTGGAGGAGTATATTTCTGATTGCATCATTTTCCTGGACAACCGAGTGGTCGAACAGATTTCCACCCGTAGAATTCGTGTAGTCAAATATCGTGGGTCACATCATGGAACAAACGAATATCCATTCGTCATCGATAAAGACGGACTTTCAGTAATTCCCATCACTTCTGCGGGACTCGATCAACCGGGCTCGAGCGAGAGAGTTTCGACAGGAGTTTCATCGTTGGATAAATTGTTCAATGGTGGAGGATATACCAGAGGCAGCACGGTACTCGTTTCAGGTACCGCAGGCACTGGGAAATCAAGCCTCGGTATTGCATTCGTTGCAGAAAGATGTCGACGTGGAGAACGGTCTCTCTTCCTGTCGTATGAAGAATCTCCAGGGCAACTCATTCAAAACATGCATTCGATCGGTTTCCAACTTGAACCATTGGTGAAAAAGGGACTCTTGAAGATCGTGTCTACGAGACCTTCTTTTTTTGGTTTAGAGATGCATCTGCTCGATTTATACAAGATCGTCGAAGAGTTCAAACCAAAGGCTGTTGTCATAGATCCCCTGACCAGTCTCATCGGACAAGGGAACCCACTTGAAATTCAATCCATGCTGACGCGCATGATTGATACCTTAAAATCCAGGGGAATAACCGGCTTTTTTACCAGTCTTGTTGCCTCGACCGCGGCAAATGACGCGAGCGGCGAAATCGGCGTCTCGTCTTTGATCGACACGTGGATCATAGTGAGAGAACTGGAAGAAGATGTGGGTAAAAAACGCATTCGTGGACTGTACATCGTCAAGTCTCGTGGCATGGGCCACTCCAGCGACGTCCAGCAATTGACCTTGAGTAATGATGGATTGAAGGTCGCGCAAATGCATGCTGACGCTACCGCAAGCCCCGATCAGAAAAAAAGTATTGGTAAAAATATATCTCGAAAGTCAAAAGTGAGCCTCAAGTAAAAGCCATGGATGGAACCTGTAACACGGGGGGGGGGGGGGG
>JACDEN010000010.1:0-6794 GCA_013816415.1 Planctomycetota bacterium | reverse complement strand
AGCGATGGCCGTGAAAATCCATGAAAACAGTGCATCCCAACTTCATTGTCGGCATTGGCAGTTCAGCCGGAGGCCTTGACCCCTCCAAGGCGCTTCTGGACGCTCTGTCGACTCATACCGGCATGGCCTTTGTCTTTGTTGCTCATCTTCTGCCCACCGCCCAAAGCCAGTTAGCTGAAATTCTGTCTCGTCACACCACGATGCCCGTGCTGTTGGCGTCCAATGCGATGCCGATCCAGGCGAATCACGTCTACGTGATTCCGCCGAACGCGGATCTTTTCATTGAGAACTTCATCTTCAAGGTCGTCTCTCCGCGTACTCGCAGGAATACGCAGGTAGATGTATTTTTGACGTCGCTAGCAGAGGCTATGGGGCCACATGCAATCGGCGTTATCCTTTCGGGGTATGACGGCGACGGCACTGAAGGATGCAAGCACATCAAGGCACGGGGTGGGACAACCTTTACTCAGGACATCTCTGCCGAAGTAGGCAACATGCCGCTCAGCGCCCAGGCTGCAGGATGTATTGATTTCGTCCTGCCGCCCGACGAAATTTCACGTAAACTTCAAAGTATGGTGCGAAATACGTCAGTCTGATCGTCCCGAATCGGGTGGGCGCGACTCGGCTGCCGCATGATTCCTGGCAGCGATCAGGTAACCGGAAGAGCGACGTGAGTGGCGGAAGGCTAACACCCCCTCTCCGATCGCGTCCGATGGGGGACGGCCGAGACCAGCGGCTATTCGCAGAGCGTGAGCAAGCGCTTGGCGAGGTGCACCAGATCCGAGTAGTGATCCGGCTTGACCATATAGGCCCTGGCTCCGAGTTCGAGGCATCGTCGCTCATCCTCCGGGCGACCGGAGGTGGTCAGCATCACCACGGCGAAACGCGCCGTGAGGCCGGATCGGTGAAGCGACTCCAGCACGTCGATGCCATTCATGATCGGCATATTCACATCGAGCACGAGTAAATCCGGTGGCGGAAACCCTCCCGAAGCGGCTCGTGCTTCGAGGAGCGCGAGAGCCTCGGTCGGATTCGAAAAAGCACGGTAGCGGACGGATGCAGCGGCATCCTCGAATGCGAGCCGCGTCAGCTCGAGGTCGCCGACATTATCATCGACATGGAAAATGTCACAGCCAGTGGTCATGGTGGGCTTTAGGGTGGGCTAGGGTGGCTCGCGCAGGGCCACGTAAAGCGGAAGACCGAGCCCTCGCCTGGACGCGAGGAAACGGTGATCCGGCCGCGATGGCGCTCAACGATGCGCTTGCAGATGGCGAGACCGATGCCGCTTCCCGGATATTCCGTGCGATTATGCAATCGCTGGAACACCTCGAAGATCCGCGCCTGGTTCCGAGGCTCGATGCCGATGCCATTATCGCCGATGGTGAACTGGCACGCGCCATCAAACGTCGCCGCGCTCAGCGAGATCCGTGGTGTGCGCCCAGGTGCTTGGAACGTGATGGCGTTGCCGATGAGATGCTGGAGGACGAGCGTCAACTCGGACTGCGAGCCCACGGCCAAGGGAAGCTCACCGATGGTCAGTTCAGCACCGCTGGTGGTAACAGCGGCATCCAGGTTCATGAGGGCATCAGCGAGGGCATCCCGCACCCCGAACTCCCGCCAGGCCGGATCGGCGCGTCCAATGCGCGTGTACACCAGAAGGTCATTGATGAGTGCCCGCATGCGCACCGCGGCCTCGGTGGCAGCCCGAAGAAACCCGCGCGCTGGAGCTTCGAGCCGATCGCCGTGCTTCACCTCGAGCAGGTCGAGGTAATTGGTGATCATGCGGAGCGGTTCCTGCAGGTCATGGGATGACACGTAGGCGAACTGCTCCAGATCCCGGTTCGCCGCGACCAAGGCGTCGTTGGCGCGCTTCTGCTCATCGATGTCCGACAGGGAACCGAACCATCGGACGATCCGTCCAGCGTCGTCGCGCACGGAGAGCGCATTGACTTGGAACCAGCGATAGCTGCCAGCTTCGCCACGTAGGCGGAATTCGAGGTTCGGATCCTCTCCGCTGTGGAGGGAGACCTGCCAACCTTTCCGGATGTCGCTGGCTTCCTCGGGATGCACGGCGTCGATCCAATGATCTCCGAGGCTGGACTCCGGTGTGCGACCGGTGAATCGATACCACCGACTATTGAAGTAATCCACAGACCCTTCGCCGGTCGCTGTCCAGATGATCTGCGGACCCATCTCTGTCACGGTGCGGTAACGCGCCTCGCTCTCGCGTAAGGCCAGTTCGAACGCCTTTCGTTCGCGGATATCCTCCATCACGGCGATGAAGTAGTCAGGCGTACCGTCAGGGCGCCGCAAGAGCGACATGGTCAGGTTCACCCATACCATTGAGCGATCCTTCCGAAGGTACCGCTTCTCCAGGCTATACGTGGTGATGCTTCCCTCGAGTACCTGACGAGCCTGCTTGAGGTCGAGTTCGAGGTCGTCGGGATGGGTGATATCCCGGAAGGTTCTCTCGAGCAGTTCCTCACGCGAGTACCCGACGATGTCGCAGAGACGGTGGTTGACCCACAGCCAGCGCCCACCGGTTGCGACATAAGCGATACCCACGGCGGCTTGCTCGAAGGTCGCGCGGAAGCGCTCCTCGCTGCGGCGCAGCGCTTCCTGATCCTCGCGCTGCTGCGTGACGTCGGTATTGGTGCCGAACCAGCGCGTGACCTGGCCGTGGTCATCGCGAATGGGAAATGCACGGGTGAGGAACCATCGGAATGCGCCATCGGCTCCGCGAAGCGGAAACGTCTCATCGAACGGTTCTCCCGATGCGAGATGCCGCTGAAACGTCTCCGTCACCCGCTCGACGTGCTCAGGATGGTGGACGGCCTGCCATCCCCAGCCTTGCATCTGCTCGAGGGTGGCGCCGGTGTATTCGAACCACCGGCGATTGTACCAGAAAATCCACCCATCCGCGTTCGCCATCCAGGCCAATTGGGCGATGTTGTCAGCCAGAGCGCGGAACCGGGCCTCGCTCTCAAGCAACTGCTGCTCATTGGTCTTCCGCTCCGTAATGTCGCGCGCCACCATCACCGCGAGCGGTTCGCTCCGACCGGGAACGACCACCGGCTGCCCGCTGAAGCTGAGCACCAAATCCTTCTCGATATCTCGACGCCTCACTTTGGCCTCAAAGCCCCGCAAACGCTCCCCGCGCAGCATACGCATGACAGGCCAGTCCTCAGGCTGCAGCGCGGATCCATCCAAGCGATAGACTTCAAATACCTCGACGAAGTGGGCCCACTCACGTCGCATCTGCGCTGCATCAACATAGCCGCACAATCGCGCCATCGACTCATTCACCAGCAGAGCGGTACCTGCCGCATCGAACACCATAACCCCATCGTCCATCGATGCAAAGACGGCTTCCAGCTGCGCTCGTTGACTTTCAGCGGTATGCTGCGCGGCCATCGCCGAGGTGACATCCGAACCGGTGGTGATGAAGGTGTCATCGGCGATGGGAATGGTGGTGAAGTGGAAATGGCGAGCGAGCGCCGGCAAGAAATCCTCATAGGTGCGCTGCCTGCGTTCACCCATCACCAACTCGACGATGCCGCGGGAGTGTTCGGTCGATCCTGCACCGAATATCTCGTCGGTGCTCTTCCCACGGATATCCGCAAGCTCGCGCTTCCAGGTGGTCAGCGCCGCTGGATTCGCATCGATCAATCGCCACGTGATGATTCGCCCCTTGGGGTCCCGTTCAATACGCCAGTAATGGAGCTCTTCGGTCACGTGCTGGAACAGCGTGCGATACGTGCGTTCACTGGCGTCGCGTGCAGCATGCACCCGCTTCCGCTCGGTGTTGTCCTGGACCTCGAGCACGGTCCCCATGGTGAGGCCATCCTTGCAGATCGGGCTCGTGGTGACGGTGACGTCGTAGTGATGGCCGTCCTTATGGACGAACACCTCGTCACCGGGCTCGTGATCGTGAGGAGAGGCCCGATCGATCGGGCCCTCAGCGAATGCGGACAGTGTGTCGGAGGAACGAGGGAGCCGGACGCGGTCGAGCAGGGGTCGGCCGCGGATCTCCTCGAGCGAGAAGCCCGTCAATGCCACGGCGGCCGGATTCAGGAACACGCAGTGCTGCCGCTCATCGAGGATGAACAACGCGACCGTCGCATGGGCCCAGATCGCGTCGAGATAGTGCCGGGGAAGCTCATCGGTCATACAAGGGCTTCGCTCTGGCACGCTCGCCAGGGAGGGCCGTACCATCGGGTCGCGCCGTCAGCGCCAGCACGCCGCCCGTAGACGCGCCGATGACGACGAGATCGCAATGCTGCTTTGGATTCGTCATGGTGTTGTGACCATAGCCGGCGTCGTCTGCCGCCCCAACCAACTCGATTGCGCAGTCGATTTGGGCAGCGTGAAATAGAAAGTCGATCCGACATCGGGCTTTGATTCGACCCAGATGCGCCCCCCATGATGCTCGACAATCTTCTTGCACGTTGCCAGTCCGATACCGGTTCCCGGATACTCCTGCGCCGTGTTGAGACGCTGGAACAATTGGAATATCCTGCCGAAGTCCTCCTGCTCCATACCGATGCCGTTGTCGGCGACAGCGAAGGTCCACTCCGATTCGGATTCTGCGGCGCTGACATGCACCGTCGATGGGCGCTTATCGCTGCGAAACTTCAAGGCATTACCCAGTAAGTTCTGGAATAACTGGGTCAATTGCTCGGCGTTCGACATGACTTGCGGCAAATGATCCTCGGTGATCGTCGCCTTGGCCTCCTTGATCTTGCGTTTGAGATTGGCCAACGCGCCGTGCAGCGATACGTCGGATTCGGTCAAGGTGAAATCAGAGCCTTGATGTCCGAGTCGTGAGTACGCCAGGATTGCTTTGATCATCGCTGACATGCGTTCAGCGCCCGAGGTCACAAATCCCATGTATTCGCGCGCCTTATCATCGAAGGTCGATGCATATCGGCGCTCGAGCAACTTGACGTAGTTCGAAATCATCCGCAGCGGCTCCTGGAGGTCGTGAGACGCCACCGCGGCAAATTGGTCGAGTTCAGCATTGGAACGGGTCAGTTCGTCGGACTTGCCTTTGAGGTCCTTGGCGATCTGGTTCTGCTCAGTGATGTCCGCGAATACCAGAACGATCCGAGGCTGCGTAGGCGAACCATGGAGCCGGCGAGCATTCACCAGCATCGTCCTCAGGCCGATGTCATTGAAATTATGAGTCACCTGAAAATCATCGAATACCGAGTTGGTGGGGAGGATCTCCTCCAAGAGACGCCGTAGTTCGGGGATATCCCACTGGTTGTTCCCGAGCTCGTAGACTCGTCTGCCGATGGTATCAGCGGGAGGAACACGAAACGCAGTATAGAATGCCTGATTGGCGCTCTCGACCCGGAGTTCAGCATCCAGCACCAAAAGCGGGTAGCGCGTGGTATCGACGATGGCTGAGGTCAACTCGTTCATCTTTTCGAGCGTCTGATTGCTGTTCTGCAATTCCTTCTTGAGGGTTTGCTCATATTGGGACGCCTTCTTCTGCTCGGTCACGTCGCGCGCAGCGGCGAAGACGCCCAGTACCGCGCCCTGGGTGTCGCGATAAACCGAGGCGTTGTAGAGCACGTCCGTCAAATGGCCGTCCTTATGGCGGATGGTCAGGGGATAGTCAGTGACCGTTCCGCGGTCAAACACCTGCTTATATCCTTCGCGCGCCTTCTCTGGTTCGGTGAAATAGTCCAAAAAGTCAGTGCCGATGAGCTTCTCGCGTGCCACGCCGGTGATCTTCACCGAGCCCTCATTGACGTCGGTGATCTTTCCTTCCGCGCTGATCGTCACCAGCGGATCAAGCGCTGCCTCGATGAGGCTTCGCGCATATTGGGACGCCTTCTCAGTCGTTTCCTTGAGATCCTTGGCGAGGCGAAGCTGCTCCGTGATATCGGCGAACACCAAGACGATGCGCGGCTGGGGGTGCGCACCATGGAGACGGCGGGCATTCACCAGCATCGTCCTGATGCCAATCTCATTGAATTTATGAGTCACCTGAAAATCATCGAATACGGAGTTGGTGGGAAGGATCTCCTCCAAGAGACGCCGTAGTTCGGGGATGTCCCACTGGTTGTTCCCGAGCTGGTAGACTCGTCTGCCGATGGTATCAGCGGGTTCAACGCGAAACGCGGTATAGAAAGCCTGATTGGCGCTCTCGACTCGGAGTTCCGCATCCAACACCAAAAGCGGGTAGCGCGTGGTATCGACGATGGCTGAGGTCAACTCGTTCATCTTGGCAAGCGTGTGATTGCTGTTGCGCAACTCCTCGTTGAGGGTGACCAGCTCCTCGTTGGTGGAGTCCAGCTCCTCCTTCGCGGTTTGCAGTTCCACGTTCGTACTGCGAAACTCCTCAGAGACGGAGGCGGATTCTTCGGAGGCCATCTTGAGCTGCTCGTCGAGGACGCTGCACTTCTCGGTGATCGATTGGATGTGGTTGGTCGCCGCCGTCAGCTCCTTGCGCAGTTGGAGCACCTCACGTGCCTCTGCCGACAATTCAGCGTCATGTGCAGACGCCCCAGACTGCGGCGGCACCGAGGCTGGGACGGAGCGATCCTGTTCCTCGAACAGGATAAGAAAACATCCCGGACTCAGGTCCGGCAACACAATCGGGATGACTTCGAATGCGATCTCGCGGAAGTGTTCTCCTCGGCGTAGCGGCACGTGCTCCCGACGGACGGGGACATTCTGCTGCTTGGCTTCGTCAATCGTGGTCTTGAGCGAATCGGCGACACCGAACGGCACCATGGTGAGCAGATTGAGGCTCACCTCGCCTTGCGCCGGCTCCAAGAACG
>JACDEN010000248.1 GCA_013816415.1 Planctomycetota bacterium | reverse complement strand
AGCCGAGGTCGATGGCGATGTCGGTGACCGGCGCGCGCGGGCGGTCGGACAGGCGGCGCTGCGCCTCCTCGATGCGCAGGCGCGTCATCGTCTCGAGCGGCGTTTCGCCGGTCGAGCGCTTGAATGCGACGACGAAGTGCGCCGGCGAGAGCCCCGCGCGGCGCGCCGCCTCGCCAAGCGACGGCGGTCGTTCGACCCGCGTCCCCATCCAGGCGACGATGTCGCTGAAGTCGCGTGCTTCGGTCGGCCGCTGCAGGCGGTCCTGGCGGCGCAGCGAGCAGCGCGTGATGAACACCAGCAGCTCGACCAGGATGGCCTGCACCATCGACACGGTGAGGGCGCGCTCGCGCGCATCGTCGGCGGCGCAGTGGTCGAGCTCGGCCATCAGCCGCGCCAGGATCGCCTCGCAGCCCTGGCCGCCGCCGATGATGCGCCGGTCGAGCGCCTGCAGGTGGTCGTCGGCGGCGCAGGCCTCGGTCATGGCCTGTGCGACGTCGCCCTCGCCTCCGCCGGCGATGCGGCGGGGCGATCGCGCCACCGGCAGCGGCAGGATCCGCGGATCGAAGCCGATGGCGTAGTTGGAGAGTCCGCGCGGACCGATCCTGCCGCCGTGGACCTCGCCCGAGCGGGTGATGAAGATGTCGCCGCGCTTCAGGTCGACCGGCGCGCCATCGACCGTCCACGACGCCGTGCCCGATATCACGTAGATGATCTCGAGCGTCGCATGCGCGTGCTGCGCGAGCACGTATCCCGGCTGGCACTGCGCCCAGTTGAGGTGCCAGAACGCCGGCAGCTCCGGCAAGGGTCGTTCGTAGCCGTGGAACTGCCGGAAACCGGGCTCCCGGGACGCCATCAGCCTCTTCCGCTCACCCACGGCCATCCTTTCCCCCACGCGTCGGCCCGCAGGCCCTTCCGCATCAGCACCGAAAAATCGTCACCACGCGGCGCAAGAACGTGAACGCGGCCACCCGCCGCCGCTTACCCTCTCACGTATCAGACCGCTGCGATCCTAGCCGCGCCACCCTCCGATCCAACCCACTGGTGACACCATGAGCGACCTCCTTCCCCTCGACGTTCCCACCGCGTCCCGGCCCCAGCAGCGCGAGCAGGCCGCCATCCGCCGCCAGGCGTACCCGTACCGCTTTCCGCGCGATTCCAGGCGCCTGGGCGGCGCCTACACCGTCGCCGACAGCGTCGCGCGGCTCACCCGCTTCTTCTACCTCGAGCGTCGGCTGGCCCAGGCCATCGGCGCGTGGGCGCTCGCCATCCCCGACTTCGAGGTCAAGGTCGAATCCGGACGCCACCTCTACTGGCACGCCGATGCCGCGCGTCGCCTGCGCGAGCGCCTGCACGAGCAGGAGAAGCGCGTGGGCGCGATCGACGCCTTCCGCGATGCCGACATCGACCGCCTCATCGACGAGGTGCTGTCGGCCGCGGATGCCCCCGAGCTGCTGGTCGGCGTGCATCAGGTGCTCGGACGCGCGCTCGAGACCGCATACCACCATCATGCCGAGCGCACCTGCCAGATCGCGGACGCGCCCACCGTGCGCGTGCTCGCACAGATCCTGGTCGACTACCAGCCGATGCTGGCGTGGGCCGATCAGGCGATCGCCGCCTATGTCGCCGGCGGCATCGATCAGGCGCGCCTCGAGCGCTGGCGTTGGCATTGCGACCGCCTGCTCGCCTCGATCGGCGGCGTGACCGGAGCCGATCGCCTCGGCCCCGCGCCGACCGGGCTGCGCTCGGTCGCCAAGCCGTTTGTGCGCGACACCGCGCCCAGGCGCGACGCACGCTTCGAGACCTTCGACCGCACCGGCGACTACGACACCGCCGACGGCGGTGCGCGCCTCGCGCCCGGCTATGAGAAGGAGCGCCTCGGTTTCATCCGCGCGCAGCGCGACGAGATCGACGCCATCGAGGCCTTCGGCACCGTGCTGTGGGACATCCGCTTCAGCGATTTCGACTCGGAATACCGCCTCGCGCGCATGGTGTGGGACGAGGCGCGGCACACCGAGATCGGCAACCGCTCGATGATGGCGCTCGGCTTCGATCCGTTCGAGCTGCCGAACCGGCTCACCCCCAGCACCTGCCGCGGTCCGATGGAGCCGACCTTGGCCCTGGCTGAGATCAACATGGTCGGCGAGGTCGGCGTGCTGAAGATGATCAACGGCATCATCGACGAGGCGACCAGCCGCGGCGATGCGCTGATGATGCACATCGCCGACCATATCCGCGCCGACGAACGCACCCACGTGCGCTCCGGCCAGGTGGTGATGAAGAACATCTGCGACCTCGAGGTGCAGGAGCTCGACCAGCGCATGCGCGCGGCGTTCACCCGCTGCCTGTACGAGATCGGCGCCATCACCAAGGGCGAGGCCGATGTCGGCTCGCTGTCGCGCGAAAGCCTCGAACACCTGATCGGAGAATAGCGTGAAGACGATCCACCTGATTTTCAACGCGCACCTCGACCCGATCTGGCTGTGGCCATGGCAGGCGGGCCTGGACGAGTCGCTCGCCACGTGCCGCAGCGCGTGCGACCGCCTGGACAAGCACCCCGATCTGTTCTTCAGCCAGGGCGAGGCGTGGGTGCATGCACAGATCGAACGCTGCGATCCCGGGTTGTTCGCGCGCATCAAGGCCCACGTCGCGAGCGGCCGCTGGGAGATCGTCAACGGCTGGTGGACGCAGCCCGATTGCAACCAGCCCAGCGGCTTCGCCCTCGAGCGGCAGATCGCGTGCGGCAAGGAGTACTTCACCAGCCGTTACGGCGTCTTCCCGAAGATCGGCTACAACATCGACAGCTTCGGCCATGCCGCGACGCTGCCGGGCTACATGCGTGCGGCCGGGCAGGACTGCTACGTGATGATGCGCCCGCAGGAGCACGAGATGAAGCTGCCTGCGCGGGTGTTCCGCTGGCGCGGCTTCGAGGGCGGTCCTGAGGTCACCACCTTCCGCATCGCCAGCGCCTACGCCGCCTGGGGCACGATCTCGCTCGACCATCTGCGCGCGTCGCTCACCGAGCTGCCAGACGGCCTCGACCACACCATGGCATTCGTCGGCGTGGGCGACCATGGCGGCGGCGCGACCGAGGAGCAGATCGCCTGGTGCCGCGCGAACGTCGACGCGATTCCCGGAGCCAAGCTGGTGATGTCCTCGCCGGCGCGCTTCTTCGCTGCCATCGCCAAGCAGATCCCGAGCCTGCCGCTGGTGACGGGAGAACTGCAACAGCACGCGATCGGCTGCTACACCGTCCACCGCCCGGTGAAGATCGCGCTGCGCCGCGCCGAGCACCTGCTGCGCCAAGCCGAGATGGCCGGCGCTCCGGCGGCGGATCTCGCCGACGCCTGGCAGCGCGTCGCCTTCCACCATTTCCACGACACCCTCGGCGGCACCTGCATCCCGAGCGCCTACCGCCAGGTCGAGGATCAGATCGGCCACATCGCCACCACCGCCGACGAGGCGCTGCAGTACGGCGTGCGCGCGCAGATGGCGAAGCTGCCCGGCGACACCGCGCCGCGCGTGATCCTGGTCAACGCCAGCGACCGTCCGTTCTCGGGCTACCTCGAGATCGAGCCGTGGCTCGAGGGCGACTGGCGCCAAGGCTTCGGCGTCATCGACGAGCAGGGCAAACCGGTGGCGATCCAGCGCATGCAGTCGGAATGTCTTGCCTGGGGTCCGCTGCGCATCGTGCTGCGCGCCGAGATCCCGGCCGGCGGCATGCGCGTCCTGCGCCTGATCAAGCCGGGACCGGCGTTGCCGACCGTGGAAGCCTTGCCGCACGCGATCATCACCAACGACCGTGGCTGCTCGATCGATCCGTTCGGAGCGAACGCGCGCCTCACCGTCGGCGGCGTCACGCTGGCACCCGAATTCGCGCTCATCGACGATCGCTCGGACACCTGGTCGCACGACCACGACCGCTACGGCGAGCACGCGGTCGACACCGCGCGCTGGGAGGATCAGCCGTTCGTCGAACGCGGACCGCTGATGTCACGCGTCATCCGCCGCGGCACCATCGGCGCGAGCGCCCTCGAAGCGGAATGGATGCTCTACACCGGCGAGGAATCGTTCGAGCTGCGCCTACGCGTGCATTGGCGCGAGCGTCAGCGCCTGCTGAAGCTGGTGCTGCCGCTGCCTGCGGCCGCGAGCATCTGGCACGCCGGAATCCCCGGAGCGACGCTCGCCCGGCCGACCGACGGACGCGAGCTGCCGGTGCGCGACCTCGTCCAGGCCGAACTCGCCACGGGCGGGCCGTTGGGCATCAGCTGCCCCGACGTCTATGCGGCGGACGTCACCCCCAAGCGAGTGCGCCTGACGCTCCTGCGCGCGCCGATCATGGCTCATCACGTGCCGCATCATGGGATCGCCGCCCGCTCCACGGTGGCGGATCAGGGTACGCACGATTTCCGCTTCCGCTTCGCGCTCGGAGCCTCGGCGGCCCTGCAGGCGCTCGACGACCGCGCGCTCGCCTGGCACCGTCCGCCGGTGAACGCCGACCTGACCCGCGGCATGATTTCGCGGTACGGCTGAACCATGACCCGACACCTGCTCGGATTCGATGTCGGCGGCACCAAATGCGCCGTGATCCTCGCCAGCACCGATGGCTCCTCGGCGACCATCATTGCCCGGCGCTCGTGGCCGACCGTGGTCGAGCGCGGACCGGCAGCGATCATCGCTGATCTCATCGCATCCGGACGGGCGCTGCTCGCCGACGCGGCGCTCACCAGCGCGGCACTCGACGCCATCGGAATCTCGTGCGGTGGGCCGCTCGACACGGTGCGCGGAGTGGTGCTCGGTCCGCCGAACCTGCCGGGGTGGGACTGCGTGCCGATCGCCGATCGCCTGTCGGAGGCGTTTGGCGTGCCGGCGCGACTCGAGAACGACGCCAACGCCGGAGCGGTCGCGGAATGGCGTTGGGGCGCTGGTCGCGGAACCGCGACGATGGTGTTCCTGACCTGCGGCACCGGCATGGGTGCCGGGCTGATCATCGACGGCCGGTTGTTCGCGGGCGCCGGGGGCCTGGCAGGCGAGGTCGGCCACATCCGGCTCGCGGATTCGGGGCCGCACGGCCACGGCAAGGACGGATCGTTCGAAGGTTTCTGCAGCGGCGGCGGCATCGCGCGCGCCGGTCGCGCCGCGGCGGAACGCGCCTGGGGCGAAGGCGGTTCCGTCGCCTACTGC
>JACDEN010000247.1 GCA_013816415.1 Planctomycetota bacterium | reverse complement strand
ACCGAAATGCCCGCCGAGCCCGCGACCGAGATCGCCCCGCCTTCGAAAACATCGACCACGATCGAGCGAATGCGCAGCGATCAACGGGGATCCGGCACCGATCGCCGGCCTGGCCGCGGCAGCTCCGACCAGACGCCGACCGGGGTGTCCGTCAGCCGCCAGCCGTCGAACACGACGCGATAGCAGCCGGTTTCAACTAGAACGAGTATCCGGCGCCAATGGTGATGAACGGGCCGCTGACCTTGTAGGCCAGCTGCTCCTTGTAGCTGCCGGTCTGCGACGGCGGGGGTGTCAGCGGCGGATTGGTGCCCTGATAGAAGCGGACCGAATCGCTGATCGAACCCTTGAACGATTGTCCGAACAGGTAGCCGAGCGTGCCGATGGCCTCCCAGCCGCTGTCGAAGCGATAGGCGCCGTTCACCTTGATGCCGAGATCGTAATAGAGGTTGTAGAGATCGTTCTCGAACAGCGACGGCGTGGTGGTGCTGCCATACACCGTGTTCTCGCCGGAGGTGTACTTCGCATGCATGATGCCGATGTGGCCGAACGCGAGGCCTTCGATGGCGAACGCGGGCGACAGATCCCAGGAAATGCCGGCGGACGGGCCGATGCCGAAGGTCTGCAGGGTCGAATCCGATTTGAAGGTGCGTCCGTTCTGGGTGGTGGCGGAGACGTCGGCGTCAGCCACCGGCAGGTCGAAGCCGACCTTCTTGTACATCGCGAGCGACAGATCGACGCCCCAGATGAAGCCGTAGTCGTCGCCGCGGCTGGCCGGATGCACGCCGAACATCGGACCGACATCGAGCCGGTACGATGACGCGCTGGTGCTCGAGGACTGCGACGTCGATCGCGATTCGAACGAACCGGTGGTGACCGTATCCGGAGACGAGGTCGCCGAGTAGTCGATGTCCTCCTTGGTGATCCCGTAGCCGAGGTCGAAGCGCAAGACAGTGTCGGATTCGAACGGCCCACGCGGCTTGCGCGACACCGGCTTGGCGGTGGAACGTGCCGGAGCGGTCGACTTCTTGGTCGTGGTCGCCGGGCGCGTGGTCGGCTTCGTGGTGGCCGGCTTGGTCGCCGGACGGGTGGTCGTGGTGGCCGGCTTGGTCGTGGTGGTCTTCGGCTTGGGCTTGGGCGCCGGGGTCGGGCTTTCGACGCCGAAGGCGAGCACCGGCGCGACGCTGAGGATCATCAGCAGGCGGTATTTCATGGGAATCTCCACATGTTTCAGGCGCATTAATGCATACAGGATGCGCCGGACGCCATGAAACCCATTTTAGGACCACGACCCAGTATCAGACACGGAGGTCATCCGTCGTGGACTGGACCATCGATCGCGTCGTCGGCTTCGCGTGATCGTGACAAGGCGAGCGTCGCGTGGTCGATGAGCCAGACGCGGGCGCTGTCGGTGCTTACATCAGCGCCGAGCAGGCCTCGCGGAAGACCCTCGAGCGCGAGGTCGCGTTCACCCAGCGGCTCGATGGGCAGCGGCCACTGGCGGTAGGTCGCCACTGCGAGCACATCGGTGAGCAGCGTATCCGCCTGGGGCAGGTCGTCGCTCGCGAGCCGATCGAACCCACCGCCGAGTGCGCGGCTCGCCAACGTGGACATGCGCCGGAGATGCCTGGCGAGGCCGCGATCGGCGATCGACGGCAGTTCGTCCGCGATCGCGCTCTGGTAGCGCACCAGCGTATCGGCATCGCTGAGGGCCGCGACCAGGGTGGGGGCATCGATGCGGTAGCAGGTGCAGAGCATGGCGATCGGATCATTCCCTGGTGGATGCGGCACGGCTGCGCCACGGCCGCAGCAGCGCCGCGAGCGCGGCTTCACCGGACGGATTCAGGCGCGGGCCGAGGATTCCCGGAGCCAGCTGCCAATGCGCGTCGTCGGCCATGCTGGAGAGGTCGAGCAGACGGCAGTGATAGGCGTTCGCGACGTCGATGACCTGGCGCTGCAAAGGAGCGAGATTCGCGTAATCCGCGCGCGGTCCGATGGGGCCAGCGAGCACCACGTGCGCCGCTGCGCGACATTCCAGGTCCGCCACCAGCCAGGCGACGCATTGCCGATACGCGCGATGCGTCCACCCGACGCGGCCATCGCTGCCAGCGGCGAGTATGAGCACGCTTCGTTTGGCGACGTCGACGCTCTGCGCGGTCGCGATCAACCCGAGGATGCCGGAGCCGGAGCCGTTGTCCTCGGCCGGCTCGCGCAGGACCACCTCGCAGGTCACGGACTCGCTGGTCGACAAGGCGGCGAGCAGGCCCCACCTGCGATCAGCTTCGGATTCGATCCGTGGAAGCACCAGCACGGCTGGAGTTCCCGCGGACAGCAGATGGCGGCAGTCCGCATCGATCGCCAGCTGGCGACCCCCTCCGGGACGGATCAGGCGCACGCGTGCGCTCTGCGCTGCGCGTGTGAAGACCACGTCGTCGCGTGCGGAGTCGGCGTCCTCGATGCGCACCGCCACCGAGCGCGACCGGCCGTCATCTCCTGATTGGACGTCCAAGCGGTCGGCTCCGTGCGCGACGCTCCACGATCCGTCTTCCGCCCGCCACGAGAACACCAGGTCCTCGCCCTGGTAGCCGATGGCCGGCAGGTGATCCCAATGCGGAGCGATCGCCTCGGACGCGGCAGCCGGTACCGTCAGCAGCGGAGCCAGCAGCAGCAGCGCCAACGCCAGCGCGCGCGGAATCACTTGGGGCTGGTGGGGCTGCGACCGGTCGAGCGCAGCTGGACCTGGTAGTCCTTGATCGCCACCTTCCAGGGGACGCCAGCCTCGGCGGTGCCGAAGACCGACGCCGACAATGCCTGCTGGTCCTTGAACAGACCGGTGGCGAGGGTTTCCCGCTTGCCGGTCTCATCGACCGAGATCGCGGTGACCCGTCCACGGTCCTGCTCGAGCCGCAGCGTCGCCAGGTTTCCGGCGACGGTCGACGGGAGATCGACCCACTCTCCCCAGGTGCCGGCGTGCAGTTCGCGCCAGCCGAGGCGGTTGTCGGTCAGCACGGCATAGGCGATGCCATTCTTGTGCGGCGCGTCGAGCAGTTCGATGCCGCAGATCGCGCTGGCGATCTGGCTGACATCGAAGGTGGCCTGCAGCGAGCGCATTGCAGCGGCGGGATGCTCCGTCCACGCGCGGCTGATCGGATCCTCGGCTGCGGTCTGGGTGCCTTCCATGACCAGGCTGCCGTCGACGGTGCGGATCGCGATGTTGGTGCCGGGGGTCGCGATCTGCCAACCGCGGGTCTGCAGGTCGCTCACCGGAGCTTCGAACTTCTCGACCAGGTGCTGGTCTTCCGCCATGCTGTACTCGCGCTCGAGGATCGCGACGTACTCGGCCGGCGGATTGTCGGAGTGCGCGACCGCGGCGAACAACGCGCGCGCGCCGGCGCTGTCCTTCTGGGCTTCGGCGATATAGACGCGATAGACCGCGGCATAGCCGTCGTTCGGCGGCAGCTGCGCGAGCGCCGCCTCGGCCTGGGGGTACCGCCTGGCGAGGATGTGCCCGAACGCCTGCCAGCGCAGCGATTCCGCCGACTGCGTCTGGGCCAGGGCGCGCACGGCGTCCTCGGTGGGGTTGCGGATGGCGGCGATCTGCGCGAGGAACTGCTGACGTCGGCTGCCCTTCGCGTCGAGGCTGGCCAGCGCCTCGTCGAAGCGCAGGTTCTGCAGGTCGAGGCAGGCATTGTATTCCGCGGCGATGCCAGCCAGCGGAGCAGGCAGCTGTTTGGCCGGCGCCGGACGGTGGTCGAGCATGGCCATGCCGAGTTCGGCGGCGGGAACCGCGAGCCCGGTCCACCACTTGCGCGCATCGTCGGCGCGGCCGGAGCGGAAGGCGATGAGGCCGAGGTTGTACTTCACCATCTCGGTGGATGCCGGGCTGAGGGTGCCGGTGAGCGCCTGGTTCAGGACCGGTTCAGCCTTCTCGATCTGGTTTTGTCCGAGCAGGGCGCTGCCGAGGATGGCCTTCGCCTCGAACACGAACTGGTTGGCGGCGATCAGCGTTTCGGCGACGGTTTGCGCGTCGGCGCGCATGCCGCGCTTGAGCGAGGTCCGCGCGTAGCCGAGACCGGCTTCGTAGTCCTTGTTCAGCTCGAATGGTTTGCGCCACGCCTCCTGCGCGGTGCGCAGATCGCCGACGGCTTCGGCGGATTCGGCGAGGAAGCGATTGGCGGCGGGATTGGTCGGCTGCTTGTCCAGCCACTGCGCCATCAGCGACTTCAGCTCGGCCTCGTTCTTCTGCTCGAGGTAGATCTTCGCCAGGCTCTGGTACCCGAAGGTCCACTGCGGATTGCCCGCGAGCACGGTCCTGCAGATGGTCACCGCGCCCGCGGCATCGCCGCCGTCGATCAGCAGCGGCACCACCGCCTCGGCGAGGTCCGACGTCGGCTTCTTGGCGAGCGCCTGCTTGGCGAGGGCGATCGATTCATCCTTCGCCGCGTGGTCGACGCCCCACTTCACCGTCTTCTTGACCTCGCCCCAGTCGCCGGCCGCCAGCGCCCAGGCACCGTGCCGGTTGACCGCCTCAGCCGCGGTCTGCTTGCGTTCGATGTGGTCGATCTTCGCGCCTGCGAGGGTCGCCTGGTCATTGGTGCCGAAGCGGATGATGCGCACGCCGCCGTCAGGCAGCCGCTCGACCACGCGGCCGACGATGCCCTGCGGTTCGGTGCCCTTGAGGTAGACCGTGTCGTACTCGTTGACCACCAGCGGCGGCGCGGGCTCCTGGGTCGCCGCGGATGCGCTGCTTCCGCACCAGCAGGCGATGACAGCCGCCAGGACGGGCAGCGATGGTCCGGAGTGCGTGGCCGCGTGCGTAGCCATGGTCATTTCTCCGACAGCGGCAGCACGGGGAGGGCAGGCAGGTCGAGCGGCGGAGCGGGCGGTTTCCGGATCTTGACCCCGCCACCGCCATCCGTGGGCTTGCGCGAGCTGAATGGATTCGCGATCGGTCCGTCGAACTCGGGCATCAGCGGCAGCAGGGCGTGCTCGGCGGGAATGATCTCTGTGTCCGCGGCCGGACCGACCACGCGGAGATCGCGGGTGGTGATCGGGAAATCCGCTGATGGTTCGACCAGCACGCTGCCGACCGCGATGATCGCCACGAGCAGCAGCAGCGCGCCGATGAGCAGATGGGGATTGGGCTTCATGTCATCCGCCTCCGAGCCGGCCGCGCGGGGCAGCGGCCT
>JACDEN010000246.1:2671-5209 GCA_013816415.1 Planctomycetota bacterium | reverse complement strand
CCGCTGGATCATCCTCGCCAGCGCATCCGCTGCGGCCGTCCCGGCCATCGCCGAGGAACGGCACGCCTCCAAGGTCTCGGGATGCGCGAGCACGTCCTCCAGCAGGGGCGCCAGCTGCGCGCGCCGCCCCGGCACCTCCTCGATGGCGATCGGCTGACCGGCGGCATCCATGAACAGGAGTCCGCTGCCCGGAGCGGCGATGCACCGCGCGAGCTCGCTCGAACGATTCCACAACACGACCGGATGGAAGCGCGCGAGCAGCGGCCGCAGCGGCGCATGGTCGCGCAGCCAGATAGCGCAATCGATGGTCGACACGTCGCCGTCGTCGCGCACCAGCACCAGCACCGGCTTGCGGTCGATGCTGGCGGCGGTGATCGCCGACGACAGGTCGCTCGACCAGTCGACCCCCGGCAGGATCACAGCCTGATGTTCGCGCGTACAGCCGCCCGCCACCAGGACGAGGGAGAGAAGGAGCAGCCCCGACCAGCACCCGATGCGCATACGCCTCCCATCCGGCCAACCGGCCGCGGGCGCAGTATGGGTCACCGAGGAACGATGCCAGGGCGGCGCAAGAAGGATCGATCGCTGCGGGTCAACCTGGCTGTGCGGGCGGACTCGCGGCTTGCGCGATCGTGGATGCCGGCGGCTCGGAATCCTTGGCGTGCTCCTTGACCACATCGCGGCCGAGGAACTCCTTGAGCCAGATGCGCTCGATGATCGGGTAGCTGGCGACCAGCGGCAGCACGATGATGGCCCCGGTCACGCCGGCGAGGATGCCGCCGACCAGCACGGCAAGCAGCACGGTCAGCGTCGACATGCGCAGCCGGTTGCCGTAGACCTTGGGCACGATGAGGTAGTTTTCGAAGACGTTGTAGAGCAGGTAGAATCCCGCGGTCAGCATCGCAGTGGTCGGAGACACGGTCAGCGCGAGCAGCACCGCGGGGATGATCGACAGGAAGAATCCCAGCACGGGGAGGATGTCGAGGATGCCGGCCAGCACCGACAGGATCAGGGCCGCCGGAACATGCAGCACGGTCAAAACCACGAAGGTGAAGGCCGCGCACAGCAGCGAGGTGATGAACTGTCCGGCCATGTAGGCGAAGACCACCTGCGACACCTCGTAGGCGGTCTCGTGCATCTTGCCGCGATGCTTGCGCGGCAGGTATGGCAGCAGCCACGTGTAGGTGCGCTCGCCATCGAGCACCAGATAGATGCTGATGACCAGGACCAGTCCGATCTCGGTCACGCCGCCGATCGCCGCCTTGCCCCAGGCCATGGCGTGCTTGAGGACGGTCGGAGGGTCGGGCATCGCGGTGCCCTCGAGCGATTGTTCGGTCAGGCGGGCGAGCGGACCGTTGGTCGGCAGGAAGCCGTGCAGGCGCTCGCGCACTTCTGGCAGGTTGCGGACCAGCGCCTCCCCCTGTTCGAGCATCGGCGGCACGATCAGCCACAGCAGACCGACCACCACGAGTGCGAGGCCAAGACCGACCAGGCCGACCGCGATGCCGTGAGGCAGCCCACGGTTGCGCATGGCGACCACCAGCGGGAACAGGGTGACCGCCAGCAGGACGGCCAGCATCACCAGCATGCCGAAGTGGAACAATTTGATCGCCACCACCACGAGGATCAGCGCCCCAACGAGCTTCAGGATCGTCGTCCATGGAACCCGCAGCTCGTGTCCTTGGTCCTCGGGTGGGGTATGCGCGCTCATATCCTCCTACCGTGTCCATCGTCGGTTGGACCTGCAAGGCGGCCACCCTCCGGTTTGGACAGCTAGCAGGGTGCTGAAAAAGCCCCTGCTGGGGTTTCAGGGGGCGTCTGCCCCATGAATGTAAAAAGTCGACGATCAAAAAACCGGCAAAATAGCGACCCCAGGGCGCGCCGGGTTTTTTGATCGCTAGCAGGATGCGGTTTTTCCGCATCCTGCTATGCGGTTTGGACAGCCAGGAGAGGCGATTTCGCGGTTTCCGACGCCTCCCCAAGCCCAGTGCAGATTTTTCTTCTTATGGATCCCCGACTGCCATAATCCCGCCTCCGCCATGGCGTCAAAAACGATCATGGCCAACGTTGGCACTCGCCCGCGTTCCATCAGGTCGAGCCCGGTATTCACCGGTCCCCTCGACCACCCTCGGTGCATTCAGCACCTGTCTTAAGGATATCTGTGGAAATCTACGTCGGCAATCTGCCCTGGTCGATCAATGACGAAGGCCTCACCGCACTCTTTGGCGCTCACGGCAAGGTCGAGCGTGCCAAGGTCGTCATGGACCGCGACTCCGGTCGCAGCCGCGGCTTCGGATTCGTCACCATGACGAACAGCAACGAAGCCCAGGCAGCCATCAAGGCGCTCAACGGCGCCGAGCAGGAAGGTCGCGCTCTCAACGTGCGCGAAGCTACCCCCCGTCAGGAAGGCGATCGTCCGCCTCGTCGTGAGGGTGGATTCGGTGGCGGCGGCGGCGGCGGCGGCGGCGGTGGTCGCGGCGGCGGCGGCGGCGGTGGTGGTTACGGCCGCGATCGCTGATCAGCGATAGCAGCATTCGA
>JACDEN010000246.1:0-2661 GCA_013816415.1 Planctomycetota bacterium | reverse complement strand
CCCGAGACCTGGCGCGAAAGCGCCAGGTCTTGTCGTTGGCTGACGGCTCCATCCGCATCAGCTCGGAGAGATGGTCATGACCGCACGCGCTCAGCGCTTCTTCGCCGCCAGCAGGCTCGCCATCTTGTGCGTATACTGCGGAAAGACGCGCTCGGGCGGTTCGAGCTCCGGGTGCCACTTCTTTTCCCACTCGAAGCTGAGGTAGCCCTTGAAGCGATCGGTACGCAGGACCTTCACCACGTCAACCCACGGCAGGTCGCCGGCGCCGAGCGCGGCGTATTGGAAGGAACCGTCGGCCGCGACATAGCCATCCTTCACATGGCAGTAGCGGATGAGCGGCTTCAGCCGGCGGTAGCTCGCGCGCCAGGGCTCGATATCCGCCTGGATGCAGTTGCAGACGTCCCACACGATGCCGAAACCCTTCGGCGATGCGATCGCACGCGCCAGCTTCACCAGCACGTCGCTCGCGCACCAGTCGTCATGGGTTTCCATGGCGACGCCGGCGCGGGCTGCTTCCGCCGCCAGCGGCCGCAGCGCGTCGGCGAGGATCGGCAGCATGGTCGCCGTGGTCTGGCCCTTCGGCACCTGCCCCGCGAAGGTGCGGATGTGGCGGGCCCCCAATGCGACGGCGATCGGGATCAGCTTGCGCACCAGGTCCTGGTTGCGCCGCACCTCGTCGCCGTCGAGGAAGGCGAAACGGCTGTAGCCCATGACGCTCATCACCGACACGCCGTGTTTCTCGAACATCTCGGCGACCGCGCGTACCTCGCCAGCCGGAGCGTCCGGCGAGAGGTGGTTGCCGTCCTGGTGGGTGCGCAGCTCGACGCCGTGGTAGCCATGGGCCTTGGCGTTGGCGGCGATCTGCTCGAGCGTCCAATCAGGACATCCGAGGGTGGTGAACGACCATTTCATCGCGTCTCCTTGGTTTGGTGCCGCCACGAGGCGGCTGCCGTGCACGGCGCCCATGCTAGCCGGACCGGATCGCTGGCCAGGAGAACCCACGCGGATTCAGGTGCCCGAAACGCGCTGGATGATCATGTCATGACGCGAAACGATCACTCGACGTCCCGCTGCGCGGTCACGTCACATCGAATCCGCCGAGATCGACCCAGCGATCGCTGTAGACCTCCTTGACCGCGAACGCGACGCGGGCGTCGCGCGTTCCGGGAACGACCAGGCCGATCGCCAGGCGCACATGGCCCGCGACGAATGCGGCAGGCAGGGTCACGCTGCGTTCGACCCATGCGTCTCCTGGAAGCCAGGTGCGGATGTCCACGTCGGGGAGCGGGATCACCTCTTCGCGGTCGTGCTGACGCAGCCGCAGCGCGAGATCGTAGCGGCGGTAGATGGGCGCGACGCCGATGTTCTCGATCCAGCATGCGACGGACAGCGCGGAATTGCGGGCGACGAGCAGGGGATGGATCGCTTGGCGCAGGACGAAGCGGTAGCCGAGACGGTTGCAGAATGCCGACAGCCGGTCCATCCACGGCCGCGGCAATGCCGTTGATTTCGGCATGAAGTATGATCCATGCAGCTTCAATCCCTGGGCGAGGATGAAGTCGAGGTCGTAATCGTTGCGGTACCAATGCATCGGCACCCAGCAGGTCTCGAAATGGATCGGCGCCGCCTTCCAGGCCTCCTTCACCGCGCCCTGGACCAGGCGGGGGAAGTCGAGGAAGGTGGAATTGAACGATTCGCTGCGCAGGACTTCGGGGCTGCCGCCGGAGCTGAGGTCGCCGAAGCAGTCGTGCCGCCACCCCGCTCCGCTGTGCACGTCGTGCTCGATCTGGCCCTCGACCAGCTGGGCCATGCGCGGAGTCGAGGTGAACGCTTCGCGCCAGACCGCCGAGAAGCGCGCGCACTGGGCTGGCGAGCAGATCCCGTCGCCTTCGCCCCACGGCCCGACGTAGGCGAGATCGATGCTCTCGATCAGCGGGTTGCCATCATAGCGCCGCGCGAACTCGCGGATGAAGCCGCCCCAATGCTGCAGATATTCCGGCGAGTCGTGGACGGGCTGGCGGAACGGCGTGCCGTGGCGGTCGAGCTGTTCCATCGGACAGGTCCGTGAGAACCACTCGGGCACCGCTGGCTGCTTGACCGAACCGAATGCCATCAGCCGCACCGCCAGCGTCTGCCCGCGCGCGCGGCACACCTCGAGCGACCGGTCGATCATCGAGAAATCGAAGACGCCGCGTTCTGGCTCCATCGCCGCCCAGAACCAGCGGCAGTAGGCGACGGTGGTGGGCAGGTAATCCTCGGCGACCGCCACGGCGGCGGCCGGAAACGTCAGCGGGCCCTCTTCAGACCACGAGGTGCCGGGAAACAGCGCGTCGCCGTTGAAGCGTTGGAAGGTGCAGCAGCCGCGATGCGGATTGGCGAGATAGCCGTGGATCTCGGTCGGTCGGATGCGGCGGATGACCTCGGTCATGGACGACTCCCACTGGTGCGGCTCACGCTTGGATCATGAGGCGGTGGCCGGGACCTGACAATGCGCGAATGGCGAATGCGAAGGACCACGGCACAGCCGAATCGCGCGCTGTTTGTCACGCATCACGCACGGCGGCGCCTGATACCTGGGAACCATCTTCCGCGCGCGCGTCAGACGGGTAGATCGGCAGTGCGCGTTTGTCACCAGCCCCCGACCGCGACGTTCTCCCACGT
>JACDEN010000009.1 GCA_013816415.1 Planctomycetota bacterium | reverse complement strand
ACGCTGAACCGCTGGTCATAGAAACCGCCGGCCGGACTGTGCTGGTATTCATAAGAGAAGGTCAGCCTGCCGTCGACCATGGTGCGCGCGACCTGCGCGAAGTAGATGTCGACCGGACGTCCGCCCGGGCGCAGCGTCACCGAGCCGTCGAAGCGGTAGCGTTCGGCGAGCAGGCTGAATCCCGGCTCGTTGTCGAAGCGATCGCCAGCCGAGGTGTCGGGGGACAGGTTCACGACGTGGTGCAGGATGACGTGGCGCGAGACGATGTAGTTGGCGAGGCCGGTGAAGCTCTGCCACCGGCGCGGTCGCGCATCGTAGAGGAAGCTCGCACTGAGGCTGAGGCGCGAGGTGGCCTCGCCCTCCATCTCGCCGGACACGTCGGCGAAACGCGTCGGTCCCTGCGAGACGACGCCGGTGACGGGATCGACGAAGCGCCGGTCCTCGTCGCGCACCGCCCAGCGCGATTTCACCCGCGCGCGCAAAAGGTGCGGCCCATGGGTGTACGCGGTCTCGAACCCGGCGACGTAGAAATGCTGGTCCTCCTCGAGGATGTCGCGGCGATCGCCGAATCCGTACGCCGGCAGGATGTCGCCGCGTCCGACGGTGGTCGCCTCGATGCCGAGCCGCGGAGTGAACACGTGGGTGTAGGAGGCCGCTTCGTTCTCGAAGCGCACGCGCATGCCGGCTTCGCCATATCCGACATGGCGCTGCGGCGGATCCCTCTGTTCGATGCTGGCGATCCGGCCGCCATCGTAGCGCAATCCGCGCACACCGCCGGTGGCGTCGAGGCCGAGGCCGCCGAGCCACTGCAGGCCGCCGATCGATGCCTCGACCCGCGTGCGATCGGCCTCGGTCCCGATGCGCGGCCGGTGCAGGTTCTCGACCCACGCGCTGCCGCCGATGTGGACCGGCCCCACCAGGTTCGCTGGCGGGATCTCGGCGTGGACTCCGAGCCAGCGTTCGGTCGCGAGCAGGTCGCGCTGGGGATTGTGCTGGGTGTCGACCACCAGGGTCCCGAGCGCCGTGCCATAGGCGATGCCGGCTCCTTTGCGCGCGAAGGGCCGACGGTCGAGATCCGGGCGCAGGTAATCGGCGCGGAAACGCTCATCCCCGCCGCCGATCGGAGCGATGCTGCCCGGCGCGAGCGGATCCTGCGGCGGCTCGGCGGTGTACCGGCCGTAGAAGGCCCCGGAGCCGAGGTTGACCGTGTGCTCGGCATCGAAGAGACGTGCGCGCCGGTGGGCGACATCGATGGTGTCGTTGGGGCCGCCCGCGACGTTCTCCTTGGGCATTTCGAAGTACTGGAACGACCCGCGGCCGAAGCGGTCGTGCCGCCAGTACGCATTGGCGCCGAAGCCCTCGCCCGCACGCGTGTTGGTGTCGCCGCGCGCTTCGAGCCGGGTGTGCCAGCCGGCGAACACCGGCAGATTGCTGCCGATCCAGTAGTGCGCGAAGTATCCGAGGCGTCGGCTGCGGCCGACCAGGATGCGCGACCACGGATAGTCGAAGGTGAAGTCGCGGTACAGGTAGGGGAACCACAGGAACGGCACGCCGATGATCCGCCCGGTCGGGGACACCACATCGACGCCCGAGACGTATTCCTCGAAACCGGCGCGGTCCTTCTTCGGTTTCTCGAACAGGTAGACGTGGAGCTTCGGGCACCAGATGCTGCCGACGCCGCCGTACCCGAAATCAGCTTCGACGTCGTGCAGCGTGATGCGCGTCGGCTCGACCTCGATGCGGTCGGCGCGCGCATGCAGGGTTTGCCCATGCGCCTCGATGAAGGCCTCGACCTTCCATGCCTTCCCGGTCCTCGCGTTCGGATGGAGCCCGATGCGGTCCGCGTGGATGCGCACGTGCGGCATGAGGTAGACGATGTGCCCTTCGGCATAGACGTCATCGCCGGACTGATCCCAGCGGATGGCGTCGCCGAGCAGGCGCTTGTCCTGATAGCTCAGCACGAAGCCCTGGCGCGCCACCACGACGCTCACCGGGGCGTTCGGCCCGAGCCCCTGCTCGAGGTGCGGATCGGGAGCGACGAAGGTGAACTGGTCCTCAGCCTGGGCCAGCCCCGCCGAGAGCATTGCCGCGGTCAATCCGGCTAGGCCGAGGCGCGCCGGTCCACGGGAATGTCGTTCGCGGGTGCTCATGCGCGGGCGGACATGGTGGGGTCGAGGAGTGGAGCCGCCAGCCCTATCCACACGCACGCCCCATCCACCGGCACGTGCATATCGTCAGTACCAGGGAAGCCGAGATTGAACCGCCACGGCGCCACGACGCCACGGTTTCAAAAGAGGAAGGGCGGAGATCGGCGAGCGTCCCGGCCCAATAACCCTGTCTGGCTGTTCAATCGTGGCGCCGTGGCGTCGTGGCGGTTCTATCGACTGACTCACGCTTTTGCAGCCACAGGCACCAATCAACGACCCGGTGTCGGGCGGACAGCCTATTTGTACTGATCGAGGTCCTTGAGCGTCAAGGTGCCCTTGAGTTCACGGGTCTTGAGGTCGCGCGCGACCGCACGCGTAAGGGGCCCGATGCGGCGGCCGAACACGGTGATGTAGAACGTGCGCTCGTCTGCGGGAGCGGCCGCAGCAGGGGGCGGAACCGGGGCCGCGGCGGACGGCGCCGGGAAGGTCGGAGCCGTCTGTTCGAGGCTGTCGACCGGCGGAGTCGCCGGCGCCTGGCTCGCCGCTGCCGGTGCGGGGGGCGCAGGAATCGCTTCGTCGTCGTCGTCGATCGCCTTGACGATGACCGGCACGATCTTGGGTCGATTGAGGAAGCTGCTGCTCGGCGGACGCGGCGGCGCCGGCGGCGCTGCGCTCGCAGCCGCGCGTTCCATCGCGGATTTGGGAGCATCGGCGCGCGGATCGAGGGATTTGAACGGCCCGGATTCGAGATCGGCCATCGGTGACGGCAGCGGGCTGGGGCGCTTCGAGGCCGGGGTGTTGCGGTACTGCGCCGAGCTGCCATCGGATGGCGGCGCCTCGACCGGAAGGGGCTTCGACGCTGGAGCCGACCGGGGTGCCTCGGTGGCATTGGTGGACGGCTCATCGGTGGCGGCCTTGGTCGGGGGCCGCGGCGGAGGCACACGATGGAGCTGCCCGGTCGAGCCGTGGGCGTCCTTCACGGCGGCGTTCGCGGCCTTGCGCGCGGCTTCGAGAGCGAGGTCGGCCTTCGCATCGAGCTGTTGGTTAGGCACCAGGGCGCCGGTCTTGGCAGCGGCTTCCGGCTCGGGCTCCGGCTCCCAATCATTGGCGCGGTGCTCGGTCGGTTCACCGGCGGGCGCGTCCTTCTCATCCTCGTCATCGAGGGGGAACGATTCCTGCTCGAGCGGCGCGGAGGAGTAGGATGCGGACGGCTTGTCGACCGGGTGGTGGCCGTTCAACCCGGATGCCGGCTTGGCGTCCGGGAGTGCGGTCGGTTGGGAACGGACGGATGCCAGCGACGATCCCTCGTCGGCGTCATCGTCGGTCTCGTCCTCACCGAGGATGCGCAGGACCGAGATGGTGGATTGTCCGATCTCGATCGCGGAGCCGACCTGCAGTGGCTTCGAGCCGACGATCTGATCGCCGTCGACCTTGCAGCCATTGGTGGACAGCAGGTCGACGATCTTCCATTCGCCTTCGATGTATTCGACGGCGCAATGCTTGCGGCTCAGCTTCAGATCCAGGATGCGGACCTCGCATCCGGAGCCGCGTCCGATGTGGTACCGGCGGCCTGACTTGAGGTGGTACGTGTCCACGTCGCCGTCAGACCGCTGGTGCTGCAGACGGATGATCATCCTCGCTCCCCAGGAACCCATACCTTGGCCCCCAGAGGACTCCAGGCAAGCCTATCGGGCGGCATCAAATCTCGCTGTTTCCCGGTGTGGCAGTCGCTCAGGACAACGTGGTCCTGGTGGCCTCCCAGCGGCTATTTGCCGCCCTTCGGGGGGGCGCGTTTCGGCTCCTTCGCCTTCGGCGGCACCTTGACCGGAGCGTCCTTTTTGGGATTCGCCGGGGGTTTCTTCGGTGCCAACGCTTCGGGGCTGCCGATATCCGGGCGATCGATGGGATTCGGGGTCGTGAAGCGGTCGGAGGGGATGACCTCGGCCGGTTGGCTCGGACTCGACCACATCAGCCGCGCGCTCGCCGCCCCGCCGGCCTGGAACATCTCCATGGTGATCTCATAGGCGTGCCCGGCTTCGAGGGCGATCGTTCCCGACTTGTCGGTCGGACCGTGCGGAACCCAGTCGTCCACCAGCGCCTTGCCATCCACCCACAGTCGCTGCCCGTCATCGCACGTGGTGGTGAAGGTGTAGGTCTCGCTGAATTTCGGCGTCACGCTTCCCGTCCACCGGACGGAGAAGGGGGCCTGCTTGACCGCGGGATCGGGGGCCGATGAACCCCAAGGGAAATCGATGGTCGGATCCAGGCGCACCAACGCGGGTTCCTTGAAGTCGGCGGTGTTGAAGTATTCGCCGGTCAGTCCGATGATCTCGGCCGCGGCGTCGAAGGTGAAGGCCTTGTGGCCGTTGGCCTTGACCACGTTGCCGGTGTCGCGGCTCTTGATGTTGGCGAGCGAGAGGGTGTAGGTCGTCCCCTTGGTCATCGCCGCGGTGGCCAGGGTCACCGTCATCAGATCGGCCGAGAGCTTCGCCGCGTTTACCGCGATCGGCGGGTCGATGGTGTAGTTCGCCGCATCCTCCGCCGTCGCCTTGTCCATCGGTTCCGAGAAGGAGACCAGGGCCTTGTCCGCGATGCTGCCGGTGCGGATCGTGGTGATGCTCGGAGCCAGGCGCAGCACGACGTCGTCGATCGGCTTGCCGTTGATGTCGGCGACGCGGCAGGAGATGTTGAACGCGGCCGCCGGATGCGCGAGCTTGACCAGGATGTCGTTGATGCCCTTGTCGAGATGGACGGGGATCGCGTACTCCGATCGCGGAGAAATGCTTCCGCAGTTGAGCACCGGGCCGACCCGCTTGCGGTTGACCCACATGAGCCCCGGACTGCGGGCTCCGTACATGATGTAGGCATCGTGCGCGGCGGCGCACTCGACCCGGGTGTACAAGTAAATCACCGCAAACTGGCCCTGATCGGGCGCTGGCCCCAACACATTGACGGGATACGACCAATCGGACTGGCTGCGCAGATCGCGCCATGCGAGGTCGCGGTTCTTGATGCCGACGAAATGGTCGTCGACGTCGACCGGCCGCTTCTCGGGAGCGAGTGTCTCTTGGAGACTGTCCGCTCCCTTCTGCGGATCGAAGTAGCCGAGCACGCGCCATTGCGGAATCGAGATCGAGACCAGATCGTAGAATGCCCGCCGCTGGCTGCGCGAGAAATTCACCTCGTCCATCAGGCGCTCGCATCCGGCGAACGCCTCGCGCTGCTTATCTCCCTTGCTGATCTCGGCGATCCAATCGCGCACGCGCACCATGGGTCGGAACGCCTGCGTGCTGGTCGGATTGGCGCGGATCCAAGCGATATAAAGTGCGAGGTTCTTGTCCCACCAGTTCGGCGACATGTTGTCGTCGGACACGAACGCCGCCGCCGCGTCGCCGATCAGCGCCTTGGCGTCCTTCGGAACCGGATCGAAGAAGATGCCGCTGAGCACGCAATTGGGGCCGCCGGTCTTCGTGATGGTGAATTTGACGTGCCCTTTGATGTCCCAGGCGATCCAGTCCCCGTTGCCCATAGCGTTGAGGCCCCGCGGCTCGTCGAGCACGGAATTGTCCGAGGCTTTGGTGATCTTGATCGTGGCGTAGCGGCCGGCCTTGTCGAAATCCAGGCAGTAAAAGCGGATCCGGTGCGCCGCGCTATCGGTGAGATCGAGGTCGACGATCACCTCGGTTTCGGAGTACCAGCATCCGGCGATGCGATCGTCGCTGTTCGCCGCTTTCTGGAGCGCGCGCTCGTCCGGGGAGGTTGCCGCCCAGGTGAATGGCGGATGGGGCGCGGTGATCGTCACCTTGGCGTAGGCCGGATATTTCTCGGCATCGGCGCACAGGGCGTATCCGTCCGAACCATAGATTCCTTTCCACTGGCCTTGCTGCCCGAAATGGAGGATCTCCTCGACGCCATAGAGAAACGTCATCACGTCGTCGCCGTCGGGGATGAGGTTCGCGGCCTTGAGCAGCTTCTCGCACCGCTGCGGAGCCGATTGAAAAACCGCCTTCGCACCGGCGATCTTGGCCAAGAGCGGAGCGACCTTGGGCGCAGGATCCTTTTCGCCGAGCTGCTGATAGAGCTTTCCGATCTCGTCGATGATGGCCTTGGAGTGTGCGGATTCGGGATGCTCGGTCACGAACTGCTCGTAGGTGGCGATCCGACCTGCGACGGCTGATTTCGCCGACGCGGCGTCACCGAGGCGCTGCAGCAACTTCCACGCGACCGGGTGCGAAGGCAGCATGGCGATAAGGGTGCGGTAGCGCTCGATCAAATCGGGAGTGAGGTCGACGAATGCGATCGGCTTCAGCAGGCGCGCCTGGAATCCCCGCACCAGTCCATTGCCCCATTCGAGCACCGAGTCCGGACGGCCCGGATCGTGGTCGATCACCGCCAGCCCCATCGACATGCCGATGCTGCCGGGACGCTGATTGGCGGCCGGGCGCAATCCGATCCACGGCAGCGACAGCTCGTACACCAGACCCTTGGCGGAACGCGCGACGCGGACCTCGGAGTGGCTTTCATCTGCGTCGATCGGCCGACCGGTCAACTGGATCAGCCGGCACTGCCCATCTGCGATCGCCAACTGCAACAGCACGACCTTGGAGGTGTCGTTGCGGTTGAATGCATCATTGTCGCTGTCGATGGCAATTGCGATGCTGTCGCCTTCGAGCGGATTCTGGCCGGGCGAGACGGTGCTCACGATATCATCCTCGACGTCGACAGCGATGTACAGATTCCGCGCATCCCAGGTCAGCCGCAACCGCGCTGAGCAACTGTCGGCCCCGGCGGTGCTCGCCCGACGACGGGTCCAGTGGTTCAGCGAGATCGGATCGATGCCGACCCAATCATCGAGATGGCCGTCGATGGTGATGGATTTCGCGGTCGAGAACACGGGCCGGGATTCGCGAGCCGCCACCGCCGCGAATTCCGATAAGCCGGCGCGCGCGGCTTCGCTCTCAGGAGCCTTGCCATCGCGTATGCCGGTCATCACGGCTTCTCGGTTCGGACCCTGGGGCATGCCGCCCAGGGAATAAAATCCCTGTTTGCTGGCGTAAACCATCTGTCCGCACAAGAAAGTCACCGGAAGGTCTTTCAGACCAGGCATGCTGCCGGGCAGTTCTCCCTCGGAGAGAACCTTGCCCGTCTCGAGGTCGAACTCGGTGTAGCCCATGAACGCGGTGTAGGGTTGGGTCCAGATGACGACCACCTGCTTCGCGAGCATCGCCACCTGGACGTACTGCCGCGACCACTGGTCCGGTCGATCGTTGATCCACAGATCCTTGCCGGTCGACAGGCTCCGGCAGATGGTCACCAGATGGCCGGGGACGCGCTGGGTCGACACGTTCACCGCACGATCACCGATGCACTGCAGAGGGCTGTTGGGATAAGGTGCCCAATTGTGGTCGACCTTCTCGTCGATCAGGCACTTGCCGCTGGCGGGATCGAAGACCATCGAATACCAGTCCTGGTCGCCGCGTTCTGCGAAGACAACCGGACGATTGTCATCGAGATACGGGAAGATCGCGTAGCCGATCGCGACGTCCTGGGCAAACAGCTCGCGTTTATTCGCCAGGTCCAGGGCGAGCGCGAATTTTTCAGTGAAGCAGTACAGCAGCGCTGAGTCCTTCGACCGCAAGACCTTGAAAACTTTTAAATCCTTCATGCCGCGCGAGAGCGGAAGGCTCCAGCTCGGCGCAGCGGTCAGCACATTGCCGGCTTCGGCCACAAGCTGGTCGCCTTTGCGAATGATCGCCACCAGATCATCCCCGCTCTGGAGCGTGCTGATGACTCCTTCGGGAAACATCCTGGTGGCGGCGACGCGGCCGCTCTTCGGGTCGAGGACAACCACCCGTGGGGAATCCTTGCGGCGCACGGTCACCGCACGATCGCTGATCGTGATATCGGCGTAGTACGGCTCCTCGGGGGCGTACTCGATGCCGAAGCCGGTATCGCCGACTCCTTCACCGTACATCCACAGCAGCGCGCCGCTGTGAGCGTCGAGAGCACACAGGTGGTGCGGATACGAGACGATCGCGAGCGCCGCACCGGGGATCACGCTCAGGGCATTTGGCGCGATCGCGGCGTGCCAGACCAGCGAGCTGGTCTTGAGATTCATCAGCGACAGTTCATCCCGGCCCTGCAGGTAGACGTGGTCCGGCGCCGAAGACCCGGCCTCGATGATGGCGACCGCCGGACCACTGCCGAGATGCCAGCGCAATGCGAATCCTCCGGTCAGGTCATCGATGGCTGCGCTCGAGGTCGCGAAGCTGACGGTAGAACCATCGGGAATCGTGGTGCGCGTCGACTTGAGCGCGGCCGGCGGCGCCTTGATGTCGATCTCACCCGGCAGAATGCCGAGCGAGACGACGCGCGAGTCGCCGAAGGCGACGATGCGGTCCCGGCAAAGCATCAGGTTGCCCAGCGGCCCGCCCGAGAGCCCGAGCGCGCTCCACGCAGTGGAAGCTTGCAGCTTGCCGTCGCTGAGGCGGATGCGGTGGAGTCCGGATTCCGACGAGACATAGGCCAGGCCGCCACCGAGCACCGAGATGCCGTGGATCGGCGCGTTTCCGCGGGGCTGCCATTGCCACAAAACTTTGCCGGTCGCCGCGTCGCAGCACTCGAGCCCGCGCCCTTGCAAGACCAGTCGGCCGTCGCCGGCCGGGTCCGGAGCGAGTCCGACCAGAGCCAGCGCGTCCGACAGGGGATGCTGCCACAGGATATCGCCGTTCGAGCGCTGCACGCACAACAGCGCGAGGCAGTCGCGCGGCGCGACGTACAATGCTTTCGGTCCGACGATGACCCGGCTGCATGCGCGATTGCCGAGCTCGCGGATGACCTGTTTGCTTTCATTCGCATCGAGCCATGCGTGGGGATAGGTGGCGATCCAACGGATGACGCCGCTGGATGCGTCGAGCGCAACAACGCCGCCGGCATCGGTGCTGACGTACACGTCGTTTCCCGCGAGCGACGGCGCGGCGAGATGATCGCCCAGGTACAGATCCTGCTGGCGGGTCAGCGACAGACCGGGAACGCCAGGCATCAGCGGCGTCTGCCACAGCAGCCGTCCGCTGTGCGCTTCCAGGGCGATCACCGATCGGCGGTAACGTTCGCCGATCACCTGGGCGACTGCGTACACCGTTCCCGCCGAAGTCGCGGGAGAGCTCGCAATCGAGATGTCGGACAACCCATCGAGGCATTCGCTGGACCACAGCAGGCGCCCGCTGGCGATATCGTGGGCCTCGAGGATCAGGTGTTCCGTGCTATCGATGGTGCGGCGTAGCGCGCGCGTGAATACCCGTCCATCCTGCATCGCGGGCATGGTCTCGGCCAGGCCGCCGAATTCCCCGTGGCGTTCAGCGCGGCGCATCGACGGGAAACCGCCGCCCGAACGCCAGCGGAGGTGACCGTCTCCAGCGTCGATGGCGAAGGCCTCGTCGAAAGTATGGAAGCAGATGACGGATCCGTCCGTCGCCCCATCGAGTCCGATATGGCGATATGGCGATGGCAGAAAGCGAAAGATGTCGGCGACGTCTGCCGGATGGTGCGGGAATTCCGTTTCGAAAACGCAGGCTCCGGGGATCGGCGCCTGGGGCCGGTACCCGCTTCGGCGCGGGTCGCCTCCGGCGGTCGCCCACCCGATCGACGGCGCTTCTGTGGCGTCGAGAGCCTTGCGTCGGGCCGCGACCCAATCGGGAACACTTATCAGCACACCGGCGATGGTCAGCTTGGCGGCGGCGAATTTCTGGCCCAGCTGATCGAGCGCTTTGCGGGCGCCTCCAGCATTGCCGGCGAGTTCCGCTGCGTACGCGTACGTGCTCAGCAGCATAGCGCGGTCGAGATCGGTGTCAGGGTGGTCGGCGAACAGCTGGCTCAGGAGGCCGCTCGCCCGGTCGTAGGCACCGCGATCCAGGCAACAGCTGGCGAGGCGGGACAGTGCGTCGTCGGAGACACTGCTGAAGCGGTAGATCGAGACGACCTGCTGGTACAGTTCCGGAGAATCCTCTGCCAGCGCCCGCTGGTACATCTCCTTCGCGCGCGCATCGAACAGCTGTCGATAGGCGGCGAGGCCCGGGGCTCCGAGTCCGTGGATGCGGTCGAGACAATATTCTCCGACCCCGACCACTTTGTCGGGACTCAGGCGGTACATTTCCTTGCCGAATTGTTCGATCGCGCGCTGGTAGGTCTTGAGCGCGCGCTCGATGTCACCCGACGAGGCGACGCGGTCGGCGGTCTGAACCATGGTTCCCGCGTCGAGCGAACTGTCGCCGATCGAGGTCTCGCTCTTGAGCGAACGGATGGCGGCAAGACCGAGCGACGCCTGTTTGTGGACCTCGGCATTGGTGATGCCGCGCTCGAGCGCCTGGCGGAACAGCGTAGCCGCGACCTGTGGATATCCGGCGATGCGATTCAGCTGCGCCTGCTCGACCAGTACTCGGACCTGCGCGTCGCTCTGCATGCTGGTCCTGCGGATCAAACGCAGTTCGTCAGCCGCTTCCTGCAGGTCTCCGCGTGAGCGCAGGAGCATCGCAGTGCGCCAGCGATAATCCGGGATGAATTTATCTTTGTCGGCCGCTCCGCGCCGCTCGCTGAGACCTTCGATCCACTCGGCGAACGATATGAGCGCGAGCGGCTCCTTGGCATTGACCGCTGAAGTGAGCAGGCGATTGGTGATCTCCACCTGTCGGTCGAGGCGATCAGGGAAGCAGCGGATCAACACGCGGGCGAGTTCCAACCCGTCGTCGATCTGCTTGGCATCCAGCGCGGCGATCGCCAGCTGGAACAGCTGCTGGCCCTGCGCCGCGTGCGCCTCCGGCGCGCGCTCCATCTCGGCCAGCAGCAAGGCGATGCCCAGCCCGGGGCCCGCCTCGATGGCGACTTCAATGCCCCATCCGCCTGCCCCGTTCTGGATCATCGCCAGGATGGTGTTGGCGCCTTTGTCGAAATGCACAGGAAAGCGCATCGAGCCGGGAGTGACACCACGCTGATCTCGATCCTCATGGATCTTCTTGCCGTTGAACCACATCACCAGGCCGTCGTCCGCGCCGCAGCTGAGAGTCGCATCGAATGGGGCATCGGTGTCGATGCGTTTCGTGACGAACGCCACGCAGTTGTCAATCTTGAGCAGCTTCGCGAGATCAAGGCCCACCGCGTAGAATTCAGGACCCGGCTTCTGCCAATTCTTCCCCTCGACCGCCTTGGTGGTGTCGACCGCCGCGGGCGGAACGATTTCACGGCCGTAAGCGCTCCAATTGGCGTTGTCGAACGGGCCAAGGACCTGCCAATCGCGTACCAGTCCCAATTGCGCCAGCGTTTTCGCGCCCAATCCAGCACTCATAACGATCGAATCGGTGAGCAGCCCGCCACCGACGGTTGTCTCCTCGAGCGTGCCTCGCGCATATGCGGCGCGAGCGAGACCCAGCGCCTTGGCCGGATTGTCGGTGAGCGCCTGGGCGATCACACCCGCTGATGCGAGCTGGGCTGGGTGGTTGGCGACCGGGAGGCGGGCGAGGGCGGTGCGATACCGTTCGACCGACTCGCGAACGATCTTCGCATCCGGCAGCTGTGCGGGTGCATCTTTGGGAGCGTCCTTCGCCGGCGCGAGCGCGGCTTCGGCCGCCTCGACCTGCAGATCTTCGTACGCGCTCTGCCACACCCGGCGGTCGATCACCTGTTGGAGGTGGGCCAGGCGTTGCACCGGATCAGCGACCTGCTCGGCGCGACCTGCGAGCATGGCGTGCAGCCGCGCCAGGCGTTCAGGCTGGGGAACCTTGGCTTTTGCGAATTCGTCGATCGCGTGCTCGATGCCCGAGGTCTTGTTCGCGGCCAGCTCGAGGGCGAATGACTGCACGAGGAATTCGAAGCGTTCGCCATGCGATTCGGGCAGCCGGCTCGAGAGTTCGCGCAGATCCGCGGCGAGTTCGTCGGTCTTCTTCAACAGCTGGTGCAGGCGCACGCGCTCGAGATAGGTATCGATCAGCTGCGCGGGATCGAGATCCGTCTGTTTCGCACTCTCATCAACCACCGCCAGGCTGCGGTCGAGGAATCCCATCTGCTCCCACAGCCGCGCGACCGTCAGCCGGGCGGCCACCACGTCGCTGCCATCCTTGTCCTTCAGCTGACGCTGCGCCAGATCCTCGACATCGGCGATGACGGCATCGGTATCACGCATCTGGCGATGCAGCCGCGCGCGTTCGAAGCATGCGGTGCTGACGTGCGCGGCGGGCAATCCATCGTGGGCAAGGATGTCGCCCCACGCATCCACCGCCTGGGTGGAGCACCCCATCGACTCCCAAAGACTCGCGATCTCCTGCATTGCCGGGAGACCGAGATCGGGGTCGTCGGGGAAGTCACTCAGCAGCTGCTTATCCAAGGAAATGCACGAGACGGGTTCGCCGATCTCATGCCGGAAATGGACGTTGTGGTAATTCCCGTACGGCGAGAAAGCGCCGATCATTATGGTGTTCGCACCCTTCTTCAAGGGCACCAACGCGATCTGGGGATCGACGATGAGCCAGCCCTCGTCGCGCCAATACGTCGCGACCTGCTTTCCATTGGCATACACCATCAGGCCTTGACCGCCGTAGAAGATCAGGCGCTCGATGCGCGGCTGATCGAGGGTGATGGTGGTCGCGGCCCATGAGATCTGATTCTTGTCCGTCACCTTCAGCAGCGCGCGCAGGTCGATCAGGCGATTATCGGGATTCTCGCCGAGATCATGCGCGAGCCATGTGCCCTTGGTGCCGTTTGCGAATTGGAACTCCTTGCCGGGCTGGACGCCCGTCGTCGGATCGAAAGGAGAGTCCTTCAGAGTGAGCGGTCCCAGCAGCTGCCATTTCGGCGTCGAGTTGGCGACCGTGATGGGGGCGATGGTGTCTTCCCAGGTTCCCGACTTCTTGTATCCAGCGGGTATGCGTACCGGGATCTTCGGCGTCTCGTTGGTGATCGAGACACGATCGTATCGGTAGGTCGCCAGTTCGAGCGCCTTGGGGTCGCCGATATCCGCATCGATGTCGGCATTCGCCGGATCAGGTTTATCTGAAATCCATCCGCGACCGAGCAGCACCTTCGCGGGCGGCCCTTCGAAGCTTCCCGGTTTGCGTTCGATGTTGGTGACCTCGACCCATGAGGCGCCATCGCGGCTTTGCTGCGCCGAGATCGCCTTCGTGGTGACGACGATGCGGAAATGTCCTGGGGACGACCCGCCGTACATGGGAGGGTCCATGGTTTTGGTCTCGGGCTTGTCGCCGGAAATCCATGAGCACCACCCTCTGCGTTGGGCATTCTCCCACTCGGAAAGTTCCACCATCAGGCGGTTCTGTCCCAGGCCGACGCACACGACATGAGTGGCGTCCCAATAAAGTCCGATCCAGGACGGTAGTCCCTTCAAGGCACGGTCGTTGCCAGCGGCGATGGTGCACTCGGCGCGCAGCGGCGCCGCATCGCTGCCATTGATACCGACCTTGCGCGCGAGGTGCCAATGCGCTGCCGGCTCGGATGAGAGCACCAACTGGCCCTGCTCGAACGTGATTTCGCCCTTCGAGTCCTTGGCGCGATGGAGCTCCCACCCATCGGGCATGACTTTGCCGTCGGTCGTCGCGGGCCATCCGAGCTCGGCTGCGGATACGCTGGCCCATGTCCCGACCGTAGAGAGAGCGACGACGGACAGGAGGAGCAGGACGATTGGCGATGTTCTCATGGATCCACGCGGGCGGCGGCAGGGAGACGGACGAATCAACGGGATGGAAGTGCCTTGGCACGCACCAGGACCGGCCAGCCGAAATCGGTCGCGTCGCCGAGCGACGAGCCGTCGGGGCCGAAGTCGATGACCAGGTCGAGGCGCTTGATGCCGGTGAGACTCACGGCCACTGGTTTCGGCGGATCGCCGACGCGCACAGCGCCGCTCTCGAAGACGCTTTTGCCGTCCGCGCTGATGGTGATGGTGACCTGGCCGCGCTCACCGGCGAGGTCGTCGATGCCGAGTTCGCCGATCAGGCTGGCGTAATCGCCCGCGAGATCCCAGCCGAGTTCACAACGGGAATGGCAGGCGAGTCCGCGCTCGTAGCGGTGCCCGGCGCAGGACAGGAAGGCGCCGGACCGTTCGCGGTCCACTCGCGGTGGAAACGATTCGTCGAATTGCGGCACCTGCTTCGAGCTCGCTGGGGCCAGCGTGCTCAGCGGCTGCAGGATCGAGCCTTCGCTCCAGATCGCGCACAAGCGGTTGGCGGGGATGGTTGCCGCTCCGACGGCTGCGATGTCCATCTGCAGCTTGTCGGCGTCGAGGGTGTGGACGGTGCCGCTGAACCGATCGCCATTGACCAGCCGCACCAACTGCTGGCCCGCCGCGCCGGCGGTCGGCGCGGCGGACCACATCAGGGCGCTGCGGCGGGGGACCTTCTGGATGCGTTTACCGGTATCGATACCGACGAGTTCGTCGTTGATCCACTCGAGCTTGCCAGAGATGCGATCGCCATTGACCAGCTGCACGCCCGGCGTGCTGGATCCGCTGCCGATCGAAGCCAGCCGTTGCGGGTGGAATGTCAGGCAGCGGATGTCGGCGATCGGAATGGATATCGGACCCAACGTGTCGCTGATGAACTGCAGCTTGCCGGACTGCAGGCTCTCGACGTTGCCCGAGATGAGGTCGCCGTTCTGCAGCATCACCGCGCGGTCGATGGACGACGGCAGGGCGTTGCCGGGAAACTCGAGCGCGACCAGGTGATCCAGCGCAACGGCTTGTCCGGCGACCGTCACCGTCCCCGAGGCGATCGACACCTGTCCGTCGACCCACGCCCCCGACAGGGTCAGGATCCGCGGCTGCGTGTTGATGACCGCTTTGACCGATGACGCCGCCGGAGTCTGGTCGGCGGCGACGATCGGCAGTGACATCGAACCCAGCAGCCCGTAGGCGATGACATGCAGCCAGCGCGCGCCCATGTCAGCGTTGGTAGATCGGCAGGTAGCGGTACGGGATCTGCAGGATCATCAAGGCCATGGCCGTCGAATAATTGCCGAAGCTCTGCGGCCAGCTACCGGCCGGCTCCTCGGTTTCGGTCAGGCTCTTGGTGATCGCGGGGTACCAGGCCTTCCATGCCTTTTTGCCCCACTCGCCCACGCTCTGCGCCTGGTACAGTCCCATCGCGGCGTAGTAGTGCGCGTAATAGTAAAAATTCGCCTCGACCTCGCGGGTGCCAACCGGTTTGAATTGCATGATGTACGCCACGCCCTGTTTGACTTCACCCGCGCGGTAGTTGCCCGCGACCTGCAGGGACAGCACGCCCGCGCCGGTGCGCGCCATGCCCGATTCACCGCCGGGCGAATACGCGAAGCCGCCGTCCTTGCCGCGATCGACGGAATTATGGCAATGCTTCACGTACTGGATGCCCGCGTCGATCGATTCCTTGGGTACATAGACGCCGGCATCCTTGCAGGCGCGCAGGGCCATCAGCTGCATGACCGTGATCGAGAGGTCGCCGCCCATCACCATCGGTTTGTAGCCCCAGGCACCTTCGCCATTCTGAGTCGAGACGATCAGGTCCGCGGCGCGTTTGACCACGTCGCGCAGGACCTTGTCCTGGCTCATGCCCCAGGCTTCCGCGAGCGCGAGCGTCGCGAGGCCATGGTGGTACATCGGCTCGCCCTCCATGCCTACCTTGTAGAGCAGGCCGTTCGGCTGCGCGTTGTGCACGATGAATTGCAGACTGCGCGCGACGTTGATGCCGTACTCGCCGTTGTCCGGGGTGTGCCCGGCGCCCATGAACGCGAGGCTGCAGGTCGCGACGATTCCCGTGGTGGCGCCGTAGCCGGTCGGCCAGGTGCCGTCCTGGCGCTGGGTTTTCGCGAGGAACGCCAAGCCGCGCTTGCTCGCGGCCTGCGCCGATGGCGAGATCTCGACGTCGTCGATGTCGGTCGCATGCGCCAGCGGGGAGCACCAGCAGAGACAGAGCACCGCGACGGTGATCCAGGCGAGCCGCGAAACGGACGGCCGTGGCGTCGACATCATGGGCGAGGTCATTCCTTGGCGGAGCCGCCAGCGGCGAGATTCCGGTAGTACATCGTGAGCTGATCTTCGTAGCGGTGCGGGAACTTGTCCTTCGATCCGGTCGACAACGTCTCGCGGTCCTTCGGCGCCAAATCGACCTGCCAGGCGGTGGCGTTCTTGGTGGCCTTCTTGTCGCCGTATTGCATGGCAGTCGCCGGCCGGTCGTCGCTGTCGAGCGTGACTTGGAGCGGCTTCTCCGCATTCGGGTCGATCTGCTGCGGCTTGCCCGGCTTCGTGTCTCCGGGCTCCTGGTGTTCGGATTTTTTCTGCGATTTTCCGGCCGCCATCTCCTGCTGCTGCTGTGCCAGGCTCTTCTTCGCGCTCTTCATCTTCTCCATCGCGGCATCCATGGCGTCGGTGGCGGGCTTCTGCTCCTGCTTGCCCAGCGCGTCTTCCGCCTCGTCCATGTCCTTGTCGGCGTCGGCCATGTCCTTCTTGTCGCCGAGCTCCTTCTGCAGGTCGTCGAGCTTGTCGTGCAGCTGCTTCTGCTTGTCTTTCAGCTGTTTGAAGGCGCTCTGGTCCTTGGGCTCGGTCTTCGCCGTCTGATCGCGCAGCTTGTGCTGGTCGTCGATCATGTTGTCGAGCTCTCGCATCTCGCGATCGAGCTGAGCCATCGGCTCCTGCTGATCGTTGGTCAGCTCGTCGAGCTGATCCTTCAGCGATTTCTCGACCTTCTTGAGGTTGTCCAAGGCCTTCTTCATGTCTTCGACGGCCGGCTTCTTCGCCATGTCGCCGAGATCCTTCTTGGCCTTGTCCATGTCCTTGACCGCGCTGTCGAGCTGCTGCTTGTCCTGCGGCGGCTTCTTCGCGGTGTCCTGCTTGGCCATGTCGTCGGCGAGATCCTTGGTGTCGTTCTTCAGCTTGGCTTCGTCCGCCTGCAGCTTGTTGAAGTCTTTTTGGCTGCTGTTCTTGTCGAGCTGCTCGGTCTTCTTCAGCAGCTCCTCCTGGCGGTTCGCCATGTCGGTGACCTGGGCGAGATCCTTCTCGAGCTTCGCGACCGGATCGTCGGTGGCAGTGGCATTGGCGAGCTTCTCGTCCGCCTTCTTGAGCTTGTCGAGGACATCCTGCTGCTTGTCCTGCGCGGCCTGCAGCTTGTTGTCCTTGAGGTCGTCGGCGGCCTGCTTGATCTTGTCCTCGAGCTTCTCCTTCTGGAGATCCTTGATCGCCTCCTCGACCGCCTTCGCCTGTTCGGGATCGGTGTCCTTGAGCTCCTCGGCTTCCTTCTTCATGTCCTGCATGGTCTGCTCGAGGGTCTGCTGCAGCTCCTCCTGCTGCTTGGCCACCTTGTCGACGTCGGCCTTCTGCTCCTTGGTCAGCTCCTCCTCCTTCTTGCCCAGCGTCTCATCGCTCAGCTTCTCGGTCTGGTCCTTGAGCTGCGTCTGGTCCTTGATGACGTTCTTGAGCGTGCTGTTGGCGGACGACGAGCCGAACTGCTTCTTCGCCTGATTGAGCAGCTGCGACAGGTTGTCGATGATCGCGTCCTGGCCTTCACTGGCCGCGAGCAGCTCCTTGCGGATCGCTTCCAGCTCCTGGACCTGGCGCGCGTTGGCGAGCTTCGCGGTCACCCACGGCATGTTCCTGCCGGCGTCGCCGGCGCCCGGATCGGCCAGATGCTCGAGCGACTGCGACAGCCGCGTCAGCGTCGCGACCTGCGCCTCGCTGCCGATGCCATTGAAGGTGTATTCCTGGATCAGCCGCTGGACCTCGCGGGCGGTGCCCACGGCCTGCGCGGTCACGCTCTTCTGCTTGCTCTCCTCGGCGCGGATCGGCCGCTCCGAATCCTGGGATTGCGCGAAGCCGTTTGCGCCCAACAGGCCGAGGGCGATGGCGATCAGGAGCGGGGAGACGGTACGGTTCATGAGGACTCCGGCAGTAGGGGACAGGCTCTGATCAAACGATCGGGTCGACGGCAGGTTCAGTCGGGATGGTCAGGGG
>JACDEN010000245.1 GCA_013816415.1 Planctomycetota bacterium | reverse complement strand
GCCCCATTCCGCTCCACGTCCAGGTCGAACGCCTGCTGCGCGAATTGATCCGCTCGCCAGAGCACCGCGACGGCGGCCTGCTTCCCGACGAGGTCGGCCTGGCGCGCGAGCTCGGGGTGAGCCGCAACACGGTGCGCGCGGGCATCACCAAGCTGGTGACCGAAGGGCTGGTGGAGCGGCGACGCGGCGTGGGCACGCGCGTGCTCGCGGACCAGGCGGCGATCAGCGCATCCCCGCTCAGCGGCTTCGCGCGCAGCCTCGAAGACGCCGCCGCCTTTCCCCAGGTGCTCGCGGTGGATGCCCGCTGGGTGGTCGCCGCGGCCGACGAGTCGCGCGCACTGGGTATCGCGGAGAAGCACCGGATACTGCGCATCGATCGCATCCGCGGTCAGGATGACCAGCCGGCGGTGCGGTTGCGCTCCTGGGTCCACCCCGACCTCGCCCTGCGGGGCGACGAGGATTTCACCGTGCCCCTGCATCTCGTGATCGAGCACCGGCTGGGGATCGCGGTCACCGCTTCGCTTGAGCACGTGAGCGCAGCGGCGGCGGAATCCGACGTCGCGACGGCGCTGGGCATCAAGCGCGGCGCGCCCGTGCTGCTGCGCAAGCGCACCCTGCGTGATGCCGGCGGGCGCGCGCTCGAACACGCCTGGTGCCACTATCGCGGCGATCGCGCGACCTTCTCGTGCGAGCTGCGCCGGCCCGAAGCCTGAGCGCGCACATTGCCAGCGACCGCGCGGATGCGACGATGCCGCGGATGCAGATCGTCGATCGCCTCGTCGCCGCCTGTGGTGGGCGCAGGCTCGCCGCTGGTCGACCAGGCATCGGCTGGCTGGTGGTCGAGGTGGTTCCCGCCGCGATCTGGTCGTCGATCACCGGTGCGATGTCGATGGAGTTCTATTACTTCGTCGCCTTCCTGACCCTGCTCGGCGCCGACAACGCCACCCTCGCGTGGCTGCCGCTGATGGTCTTCGCCGGCGGAGTGTTCCAGGCCGCGCTGATCCTGCGCCGGCCGCCGCGCGATGCCCGCCGGCACAGCATCGCCCACACCATCACCGCTCGCTGCTGCTGGATGCTGACCGTGCTGTGGCCGCTGGCCGCACTGTGGCTGGGCCTGGCGAGCCACTGGATCTTCATCGGCGTGTTCGCGGCGGTGTTCGCCACCCATCTCATCAACTCGGCGGCCATCACCACCTTCATCACATGGACCCAGGCCGCGGTACCCGCGGAACATCGCGGCACCTTCTTCGCGATGCGCAACCTCCTCAGCTTCGCGGCGGTGGCGATGATCCTCTACACGCTGTCGTGGATCCTGCCCAAGGGGACTTCGGCGGTCGATCCCCAGCAGCTGCCGCGGTTGATGTGGCTGCTCGGCGGAGCGACGTTGGTCGGGATCCTCGGCGTCATCCCCCTCCTGCGCACGCCGGCTCTGCCGATCGCGAGCACCCCGATCTCGTATCCGCCGCTCGTGCCGCATCTGCGCGGCAACGGCCGCCTGGTGCGGCTGATCATCTTCATGATGTTGGTGATGGTCGCCATGGCGGCCTCGACCACCTATCAGCCGAAGCTGTTCATCCAGGCCGGCGTCGAGCCGTCGATGATGGCCGCCTGGCAGGGAAAGGGCATGTATCCCGGCATGATCGCCGGCATCCTCGCCGCCGGCTGGTGCATGCCGCGGATCGGCGGCGCGCGCGCCGTGCTTGTCGCGCACCTGCTGGTGATGGGGAGCGAGGCGGCGATGCTCGGCCTCGCACCCGACCGCATCACCTGGATGCTGCCGATGGTGCTCACCGTCTCCGGGGTCGCGAAGGGCGCGTGGAGCGTGGCCTACATCAGCTGCCTGCACGAGGTGATGCCGCGCGGCGATCCACGGTTCCTGGCGGTGCTGCATGCCGCCGCCAGCTTCGCCGGCATGGTGATGGCCCTCACGTTGTCGCAGGCGGTGCCGATGATCGAGGGATGGCTGTCGGCGCACCCAGGCGCGCCATCTCTGGCCTGGTGCATGGTGGGCCTGGGCGTCGCGGTGCGGATGCTGTCGACGCCGCTGCTCTCGATGCGGCCGGCGCCTCAGCGCGACTTGACCGCGGTCCAGACCTCGTCGTAGAGCTTGGCGTCGGCGCCGACATCCTGCAGATATTCCAGCTTCCGCATGACGCGTTCGGGCGGATAGATCGCATAGTTCGCCAGCTCGGATTTCGGCAGCAGTTCGCGCGACGCCTTGTTCGGCGTCCCATAATGATTGAAGGCCGACAGCTGCGCGCCGATCCTGGCGTCGAGGAGGTAGTCGATGAATGCGTGCGCGCCGTCTGGATTCGGCGCCTTGGCGCAGACCAGCAGGTTGTCGACTGCGATCACCCCGCCGTCGTCCGGAACCACGAAATCCAGATTGGCCTGCTTGGACATCGCGCGCACCGCATCGCCGTTGTAGACCACGGCGAGGGCGGCCTCGCCCGCCAGGACCTTCTCGAGGCCGGCGACGCCCCCAGCGAAGCCCAGGCATTTCCCGCTCTTCTTGGTGGCGATCAGCAGGTCGCCCGCGGCCTTGAGGTCAGCCGCGGCGTGGGCATTCATCGACTTGCGCAGATGGAGGAGCGCGATCGCCATCTGCGTCCGCATCTCGTCCATCATCATGAACGGCCCTGGCTGCAGCGCCGGATCGAAGATCGCACCCCAGGTGACCGTCCTGGGATCGACCGTGCCTTTGCGGAAGGCCAATCCGACGGTGCCCCACTGGTACGGCCACGAATAGGCGTTGCCCGGATCGAACTCCGGATCGAGGAACTCGTCCGCGACGTTGCTGCGGTGCGGGATCTTCGCCTGGTCGAGTTCACGGACCAGCCCCAGCTTGATCAGCGAGGGCACGATCACGTCGCTCGCCACCACCACGTCGTATTCCGACGAGCCACCTGAACGCATCTTGGCCAGCATCTCCTCCTGCGCCTCGTAGACGTCGATGCGCACGGTGATTCCCGTCGTCTGTTCGAACTCCTTCGCGATGGCGGGGTCGATGTACTCGGAGTACATGTAGACGGTGATCTCCGAGGCGCCGACGCTCATCGAGAGCATCAGCATCAGTAGCGACAGCGACGACAGCAGCCTGGTCATGCGTCCCTCCTCGGACGGGTGAGCATGGCGAGCGCCGCGGTGAGGACAACCGAGCCCAGGAATATCACGGTGGCGAGGGCATGCATCTCGGGCGATAGGCCCCGTCGCAGCGACGCGTAGATCACCAGCGGCAGGGTCGACGAGGTCGGACTCGCGGCGAAAAAGCTGACCACGAAATCGTCGAGCGACAGCGTGAATGCCAGGATCGCGCCGGCGGCGATGCCGGGCAGCAGCAGCGGGCCGAGGATGCGCCGGTGGAAGCACCACGACGAGGCGTAGAGATCGCGCGCCGCCTCCTCGAGATGCGACCCGATCACCGCGAGCCGCGCGCGCACCACCAGGGCCACGAACGAGACCTGGAAGGCGACGTGCCCGACGATCATCATGCCCAGCCCGCGACTGAACGGGGCACCGCTCCATCCCACCGAATCGGCGAGCCAGCGGCATGCGCCGAACGCCACCACCAGGCAGGCGGCGAGGATGATGTCCGGCGAGACCACGGGCAGGTAGGTGATCGCGTCCAGCGCCGAGCGACCGCGACGCGACCACGGCGTGCGCTCGATCCCCAATGCCAACAGCGTTCCCAACACGGTGGAGATCGCGGTCGAGGCCACGGCGAGCAGCAGCGTGTTCATCGCGGCCTCGCGCACCCGCTCATCCGCGAGCAGCTGCGCGTACCAATCCCAGGTGAATCCCGTCCAGGCCACGCCGTAGCGCGCGGCGTTGAACGAGGACACGGCGATCGCCAGCAGCGGCAGGTACAAAAGCGCGAAGGCGATGACCGCCGCGACGGCCATGCCGGGATGCCTCATCGTGCATTCCGTTGCAGCCGTCGGACCACGAACAGACCGAGGAAGGTGAGCGCGATCAGCAGGCTCGCGATTGCCGCGCCCAGCGGCCAATCGTTGCTGGTGAAGAACTGCTGCTGGAGCAGGTTCCCGACCAGCATGTACGAGCTGCCGCCGAGCAGGTCCGGAACCACGAACATGCCGATGGCGGGAATGAAGGTCAGCGCGGTCGCCGCCCCCAGACCGGGCAGCGTCTGCGGCAGGACGGCGTGGCGGAATACCCGCCAGGGCGAGGCGTAGAGGTCCCGTGCCGCATCGATCAGCGCGTGATCGAGCCGCTCCACCGCGGTATAGAGCGGCAGCACCGCGAACGGCAACAGGCTCGAGACCATGCCGAGGTGCACGGCCCAGGCGCCCGGATACAGCGCGCGTCCCGCGTCGATAAGACCGGCCGCCTGCGCCAAGTGCGCGGGAGCGAGCTGGCCTGAAAGCAGGATCATCCAGCCGTTGGTGCGCACCACCAGGTTGGTGCAGAAGGGGATGGCGACCAGGGCGAGCAGGACCAGGCGCCAGCGCGGCGTGCGCGCCGCGATCAGGAAGGCGAGCGGATACGCCAGGCACAGCGATAGCGACGTCGCAACGCCCGCGACCCACAGGCTGCGCGCGAGGATCCACAGGTAGTCAGCCGACCAGCCGAAGGATCCGAAGCCGGCGAGGCGCGCGATGTTCCCGGTCGTCGCCTGCAGGAGGATCTCTCCGTTCTCGCCGCGCTCGAGGAACGACAGTCCGACCACCAGCAGCGTCGGGATGACCAGCGTGATCAGCAGCAGGCCGATCGCGCCGCCGATGAGCAGCCATCCCGTGGCCATCAGACGTGGACGGCTGCCCAGCCGACCGTGCGACAGCACCGGATCGCCCGCGCGCTCAGTCATCGAGCATCCGCAGATGCTCAGCCGGCAGCTCGAGCCAGACCACATCGCCGACCGCGGTCGGAGACCCGGCGGGCAGGCGCACACGCAGGCCGCGGTCGCAGACGCAATCGATGGCATCGCCGCGGAACACCACCTCATCGATGCGCGCGCGCACCGCGTTGGAGGACGGCGGCTGCGCGCACACGCGGATCCGTTCGGGACGGATGGCGAGCGTGCCCTGGTCCCAGCGTGGGACGTCTGCGAGCGTCAGCATCCCCAGCGCGGTCGACACCCCCTGCCCGGCAATGCCGTTCACTTTAACCCCGCCCTTTGGTGCGCCCGAATGGCAGTTTGGATTCGCGTGGAAATGATCGCCCTGGTCGTGGTTTGTAAGCATGTCGTCGTGCTTCGATGATCATGGCGTCGATT
>JACDEN010000244.1 GCA_013816415.1 Planctomycetota bacterium | reverse complement strand
CGACCGCGTCCTGGCGCAGCACCACCACGACGAGCTGCTGCTGTGGGCCGGGCTGATGCTCGCCGCAGCGGTCGCCGGGCTGCTCTTCCGCTTCGCCGGAAACACCCTCACCTCGTGGCTGAGCGGCCGGGTGGTCGCGGACCTGCAGGGCCGCCTGCATATCCAATTGTCGCGGCTGCGCATGACCTATCACGGACGCCGCGAGGCCGGCGAACTGGTCGGCCGCGTGATGAACGACTCGATGGAGCTGCTGCACTTCCTCAAGGACGGATTCCCGTACCTGCTGGTGAACGTCCTCTCGTTCCTGACCATCGCGACGATCCTGCTCACGCTCAATCCCACGTTGGCGCTGATCGTGTTCATCCCGGTGCCGCTGCTGATGCTCGGCGGCGCCTGGTTCTGGGGGAAGCTGATCCCGCTTCGGCACAAGCGCGGCCACCGCATCGGACGCCTGCACTCGCTGCTCGGCGAGTCGATCCGCGGCATCAAGGTGGTCAAGGCGCTGACCCAGGAGGACCGCCGCTCGAAGGAGTTCGACCAGATCAACGAACAGCTGTTCCGCACCACCATCGTCACCGATCGCGTGTTCAGCAGCTTCTTCGAGTTCCTGGCGCTGGTGATGGCATGCGGATCGGTCGCGGTGTGGTACCTCGGACCGAAGTCGATCATCGCCAGCGGCGGGCACGATCCGAGCCTCGGCGACCTGATGGCGTTCGTCGCCTACATCGCGATGTTCTATGGGCCGCTGCAGTGGTTCACCGCCGTGCTCAACTGGATGTCCAGCGCCTTCGCCGGCGCCGAGCGCATCTTCAATCTGCTCGACCAGGTGCCGGAGCCCGATCTCGCCCCGGATTCGCCCGAGGCCAAGGCCGCGCTGCCGTCGGTGACGGGAGCGATCGAATTCCGGGGCGTGCATTTCAGCTACGAACGCGGCAAGGAGGTGCTCAAGGGCATCGACCTGGCGATGAAGCCCGGCGAGATGCTCGGCCTGGTCGGCAAGTCTGGCGCGGGAAAGAGCACCATCATCAACCTGCTGTGCCGATTCTACGAGCCGGACCTCGGCGAGATCCTGCTCGATGGGCGGCCGCTCGCGACGCTGCCGCTCGCGCGCTACCGGCGCCACGTCGGCATCGTGATGCAGGATCCGTTCCTCTTCCGCGGCTCGATCCTCGACAACATCCGCTACGGAAAGCCCTCGGCCACGTTCGCCGAGGTGGTCGAGGCTGCCAAGGCGGCGCACTGCCACGACTTCGTCCTCGAGAAGGAGGACGGCTACGACACCCTGGTCGGCGACGGCGGCGTCGAGCTCTCGGGCGGCGAACGCCAGCGCCTGTCCATCGCGCGGGCGATCGTCCACGATCCGCCGATCCTGATCCTCGACGAGGCCACCTCGGCGGTCGATTCGGAGACCGAGAAGGCGATCCAGGAGGCGATCGCGCGCCTGGTGAAGGGCCGCACGACCATCGCCATCGCCCACCGCCTGGCGACGCTGCGCAATGCCGACCACCTGCTGGTGATCGACGACGGACGCGTGATCGAACGCGGCACGCATGATGAGCTGATGGCGAAGGAGGACGGGCACTTCGCGCGTCTGGTGCGCCTGCAGACCGAGATCAACAAGCTGAAGGTCGAACAGATCGTCAGCATCGCCTAGAGCGCCGGGAGAAGCCATGACCACCCCCTCGATCGTCCTGAGCCGCAAGCTCGACCGCGCGCATGCCGCCATCGACGGCGCCGAGGCGGTGCCCATCCGCGTGGTGTGGGCGCGGCCGGTCACCGCGCGCGGCGGCGAGGTGGCGTTCCTCAGCGACGCGAAGACCGCGCTGGCGATGATCGTCTCGCTGGCGGAACTCGCGCCGGAATCGCGCGCGATCGCCGAGGAGGAGCTCGCGCGGCGCTACTGCGTGCCGCGCATCACCCGGGTGAACCGCGCCTCGGTCACCTTCGGCAACCGCTACTGGGACGTCGAGACCGACCGCGGCCACCGGCGTTTCCTGTTTCGCGAAGTCGGCAAGCACGTCACCCGGATCACGCCCGACCACCTGCTGATCCGCGACGCCCTGGCCAACCGCTTCGAGATCCCGTCGCTCGCCGCGCTCGACGAGCATTCGCGCCATCAGGTGGAACAGGTGATCTAGCAGGCGTTTCCCTGCATCGGTGGGCTTGCGACGCAGCCAGGTCATAACGATCCTGGTGAGGCCGGCTTCGCCGATTGCCCGCGCATACCATTAGTTAGGATACAGCTCCGTCCATCGAGGAGCTTCCATGCTGCGTATCCTGTCCCTCGCCGTCCTCTCCTTCGCCTGCTCGGCCCTCCACGCCGAAGCCACGCTCGCCGGAACCAGTTTCGGCACCTACGTCTCGGGGCCGAAGGTGACCGGAGCCGACCTCGTCGGCAAGGTCGTCCTGTTCGAGTATTGGGGCGTCCACTGCCCGCCCTGCCTGGCGAGCATCCCGCACCTCGCGGAATTCCAGAACAAGTACGGACGCGACAATTTCGTCGTCGTCGCCAACCACTGCCAGCGCGAGCCGGTCGACCTGGTGATGTCGACCTGGTCCGGCAAGGGTGGCGGGCAGCAGATCTCGGTGGTGGCCGACGGGAATCTGACCGGCGCGAATGTCTCCGGCATCCCGCACTGCTTCCTCTTCAATCACGAAGGCAGACTGGTGTACGACGGATCGCCGAGCGAGGTCGAGGGCAAGCTGGCGGATGCCATGAAGGCGTCGCCCGGTGCGCTCATCGCCGGGCGCGATTTCAAGAAGTTGGGCAAGTCGGCCACCGCGCTCGCCGCCATGAAGGGCGGCTGGGCATCGACCCTCAAGAGCCTGCGCACCGCCGCGGCCGGCGCCGACGCCGACGCGAAATCCGAAGCCGATTTCCTGGTCGAACGCGCCACCAGCTATTGCACCAACGCGCTCGCGCGCATCCAGGGCGAGCGGGAGGACGATCCCGCCGCCGCCATGGGCGACGTGAACCGGATGGCCGCGCTGCTCAAAGGCGACGAACTGGGCAAACCGTTCGACGACCTGCAGAAGGAGTTCAAGGCCGACAAGGCGATGCAGGCCGAACTGAAGGCTGCGGACGCGCTGTCCGCGATCTGCGCCGAAGCCGACAAGATCGGGCTCGGATCCGATCCCGAAGCGGCCAAGCAGCGCAAGCAGGCGGTCGCGAACATCTCCGGCGGCCTCCAGTCGCTCCAGAAGCGTTTCCCCGATACCGCAGCGTCGCGCAAGGCAGCGAAGCTGCAGACCACCTGGGGATTGTAGCAAACACCCCCATAGCACCCGGGGCGGAACGAACTCGAGGCGGGGACGCACGTTGATCCCGTGGCGCGGCCGAAGCGAACGCATACGCTCATGCGTGCCGGCTCGAGCCGCTCGATGGAGAGGGTCCCATGCTGCGATGGATGTCGATCCTGGTGCTCAGCGTCGCCTTGGCCCATGCCGCCGACGAGACCCTCGAGTCGAAGGTGGCCGAGACGGACCTCAACAACGCCGACGCGGTCTTCGAACTCGCGGCATGGTGCAAGAGCCACAATCTGCCGACCAAGGCCCGCAGCTATTACAGCCAGGTGATCAAGATCGACAAGGATCACGAAGGCGCGCGCGCTGCGCTCGGCCAGGTGCGGGTGGGAAACCACTGGGTCGCGGCGTCGCTCGCCCCCGCGGGCACGACCGGCGGCGCCAGCGGCGAGAAGGCGCCGCCGCCACGTGTCGCGAGCGGGCCGGGACCGAAGGCCTCCGAGGTGGTCTGGGATCTGACCATCCCGAAGGATCCCGCGGCTGCGAATTCGTTCATCTCCAAGTATGTCGAGCGCATGTCCACGGTCGACAACGACAGCCACGAGATGGATGTCTCGGTCGCCACCTGCCTCGCGGACGACTACCTGCCGTCGGCCATCTCCCGCCTGTGCGCCGCCCTCACGCGCGCGGACTTCAAGGATCTCTACGGCGCCGGATCGATGGTCTCCGAACTGGTGCGCAAGGGGAAGATCGATCAGGCGCGCCCGCTGCTTCCGTTCATGGTCAAGGCCAGCGAGCGCATCACCGAGCCCGCAGATCTCGAGTGCTTCGCCTACGCCATCGGGTTGTTCAAGGACCGGCGGGCGGTGCCGCGCCTGATCGAGCTCATGGATTTCGGCAACGACCAGGTGCGATCGGCGTCGACCTCGGCGATCGCTGCGATCACCATGCTTCCCGATCGCGATCTCACGACCGCCAAGGCCAACGACTGGTGGGCCCTCAACCACAACGTCTCCGAACGCGAAACCTATCAGGCGCAGCTGCACAGCGCGGATGCGGCGATCGCCGTCGAAGCCGCCAAGGCGCTCTATCCCTACCGCGACAACTCCATCGTGCCGGTGCTCATCCGCTGCCTGCGCGCGGACGACAAGCAGGCGAATCTGCGCGCCAGCGCGCTCATCGCCAAGATCACCGGCACCGACTGGAATTACGATCCCAGCCTGCCAGCCGACCAGAAGGCGAAGATCGCCGACCGCCTCGACGCCTTCTGGAAGGCGGAAGGCAGCCGCTTCACCTGGATCGAGGATCGCAAGGCCGCTCCGGCCGGCGCGAACACCCCGCCCAAGGATCTCGACGCGGAATTCGTCAGCCAGCTGGACAGCAGGGAAGGCGACAAGGCGCAGCAAGCCGAGGCGGGCCTGATGGCGCATGGCGACGTCGCCATCCCGGCGCTGATCGACGGCCTGGGAACCAACAGCAGCATCGTGCGCCGCAAGTGCAACGACATCCTGCGCGCCCTGACCAAGCAGGATTTCCAGTTCGATCCACGCGGCAGCGACGAATCGCGGACCAAGGCGATCGAGGCGTGGAAGGCCTGGGCGCAGGCGCGCACTCCAGGAAAACCGGACGCAGCGGCCAAATGACCGCGGTCCGAGCCGCGCTCAGCGCGGCTCGTCGCCGAACATCGCCGTCCATGCGCCGTGCTCGTCCGCGAAGCCGCGGTACATGCCAGACGTGGTGAACTCCAGCGCCGCACGCCCCGTGGCATCCATCACGATGCAGCCGCCGGTGCCGCCGAGGCGACCGACCTCCTCGAGCGCACGGCGCGAAGCCGCGGCAGGCTCGCAGCCGCCGGCGATCAGCACCGCCACCGCGTGCGCGAAGACCGCGCGGATGAACGATTCGCCGTGTCCGGTGGCCGATACCGCGCAGCGCAGATCGGCGAAGGTGCCGGCGCCGATCAGCGGCGAGTCGCCGACGCGGCCGGGCAGTTTCCCGGTGATCCCTCCGGTCG
>JACDEN010000243.1 GCA_013816415.1 Planctomycetota bacterium | reverse complement strand
CATGCTTACAAACCACGACCAGGGCGATCATTTCCACGCGAATCCAAACTGCCATTCGGGCGCACCAAAGGGCGGGGTTAAAGTGAACGGCATTGATCCGGCTCGTCCGGGTCCTATTCCACCGTGACTGACTTGGCGAGATTCCTCGGCTGATCGACATCGCAATCCCGGCGGCGCGCCACGTGGTAGGCGTAGCGCTGCAGCGGCAGGATCGACAGGATCGGCTGGAGCAGGTCGTCGGGGGCCATGCGCACCGGGAAGACGTGGTCGCTGAGGTCCGCGAGCGAGCGGTCGCCGGCCTGGCCGACGGTGATGATGCGGCCCGAGCGCGCGCGCACCTCCTGCAGATTCGAGAGCATCTTTTCATACATCGCGTCGCGCGGCACGATGCATATCACCGGCAGCTGGCGCGTCACCAGGGCGATGGGGCCGTGCTTGAATTCGCCGGCCGGATAGCCGATGGCGTGGACGTAGGCGATCTCCTTGAGCTTCAGCGCGCCCTCGAGGGCGGTCGGATGCTCGCCGCCGCGGCCGAGGAAGACCGTGGCGTCGGCCGAGGTGAAGATGTCGGCGGCCTCGGCCACCGGGTCCTCGCACTCGGCGAGGGTGCGCGCCGCGTGCTCGACGATGGCGCGCGCGCTGACGATGGCGCGCGCCTCCTCGGGCTGGCTGAGCAGTCCCTTCGCGCGCGCGACCTGCAGCGCGAACAGGTACAGCGCCATGATCTGCGCGGTATAGGCCTTGGTGCTGGCGACGCCGATCTCGGGTCCGGCCATCAGCGGCATGACCCCGTTGGATTCGCGTGCGATGGTCGAGGTGACGACATTCACCAGACCGACCACCGGGATGAATTTCGCGCGCGCCAGGCGCAGGCCCGCGAGGGTGTCGGCGGTCTCGCCCGATTGGCTGATCGCGACCACCAGGGTGCCGCCCGAAGCGATGGGATTGCGGTAGCGGTACTCGCTCGAGATGTCGACTTCCACGTGCACGCGCGCCAGGTGCTCGAGGAAGCGCTTGCCCAGGAGCGCCGCGTGCCAGCTGGTTCCGCAGGCGAGGAAGACGATGTGGTTGACCTCGGCGAGGTCGAGCCCCAGATCCGGTTCGACCAGCCGGCCGGCGCGCAGCCGGCTCTCGATCAGGCGCAGCAGCACCTCGGGCTGCTCGGAGATCTCCTTGGACATGAAGCTGTCGTGGTCGCCTTTGCTCACGGCGTCGGCGCTGATCTCGATCGGCTTGAAGCGCGGGGCGACCGCGGCGCCATCGAAGCTGCAGATGCGAACCTCGTCGGCATTGAAATCGGCGATGTGACCGTCCTCGAGGAACATCACCTCCTGCGCATGCGGGAGCAGCGCCGGCACGTCTGAGGCGAGCAGCATCTCCTTCTTGCCGCGGCCGACCAGCAGCGGCGAGCCCTTGCGCGCGGCGACGATGCGGTCAGCCTGGTCGGCGAAGACCACGGCGAAGGCGAACTGCCCATCGAGCCGCGCGATCGCCGCGCGTACCGCGGCCACCGGATCACCGTCGTAAAGCGTGCTGATCAGATGCGGGATGACCTCGGTATCGGTCTCGCTGGCGAAGATGCAGCCCTGGTCCTTGAGCTCGCGCCTGAGCACCTCGTGGTTCTCGATGATGCCGTTGTGGACCACGGCGATGCGGCCGTCGGTGCTCAGGTGGGGATGGCAGTTGGTTTCGGTCGGGGCGCCGTGGGTCGCCCAGCGGGTGTGGGCGATGCCGCAGCGCCCGACCACCGGCTGCGCCTCGATGCGTTCAGAGAGGTTCTTCAGCTTCCCGGCCGCCTTGCGCAGGTGGATCTCGCCATCGCGCACCACCGCCATGCCGGCGGAATCGTAGCCGCGGTATTTCAGCCGCTCGAGCGCGACGATCAGTACCTGGTCCGCGATCTTATGGCCGATATATCCAGCGATTCCGCACATGGCGTCAGGATATGCCCAGAGGTCATACTGCCAGGGTCAACGCGACGTCCTGCCACGGCGCCGCCGGGTGGTTTGGCCGGCCCAACGCGCGCCGGCTGGGTTTTTTCCACTGGGTGCTACCGTGCGGCCTCATGGTCAGCGATCCCGAAGCCTTGCGTGCGACAGCCAGCGATCCGGTCGGCGAATTCCACGCGCGGGTCAGCCAGCTGCCGCTTCGTGATCCCCGCCGCATCGGGCTGCTGCTGATCCACCTCGGGGTGCTGATCGCGATGCCGGCGGTGTGTCTCGGCGTATTCCCGGCGAACCTCGGCCTCGGAATCGGATTCGCTGGCTGTCTGATCGCGCGCGCGCCGCTCCTGCAGCTGCCGGGATTCCGCGTCGCCCTCGTCCTCGCCGGATGGATCGCGGTCAGCTGCCTGGCGGGCACGCTCGGGGGCAGGGTCGAACGGCCGTTTCATGGATTGGGCCTGATGTACACCTGGGCGATGGCGTATCCCGTGATGATCGCGCTCGCCGATCGGCGGGTGTTCATCATCGGTGGTGCTCTGCTGGCAGGTGCGGTCATCGTCGCCGCAGAGGTCAGCGTCGCCCAGTTCGTCATCGGCCTGGGCGAGGATGCGCCCCTGCGCGTCGACGCGTCGGGGCCGCGGTTCCTCATGGCCGAAGGATTCTTCAGCGTCCACCTGACCCACGGCTTCGTCATGTGCGTGGCGCTGCTGGCGCTCCAGTCGGCGCGTCGCCGCTGGTCCCAGCACGCGTGGATCGGACGGATCTCGGTTGCCGCCGCGGCGGTGGCATTGGTGCTCAGCCGCGCCCGCCTCGCCTATGTCGGCATCGCTGCCGGCATCTGGGCGGCGATCGCATCGCGTGGGCGACGGTACGTCGTCCCCGCGGTCGCGGTCGCGGTCGCGGTGGTGCTGGTGCTGGGCGGAATGATGTGGCGGTTCGAGCCCGATCGCTTCGAGGAGATGCTCCGCGGCGAGAACGGGCGTTGGGCGATCTGGCGCGCCTCGGCAGCGATCGCCATCGAAAGTCCGGTGCTCGGAGCCGGCAGCCCCGAGGCCTGCAAGGAACGCTACCGGCAGATCTATCCCAGCGTGGTGCCGGACGTGCCCACTGAATTCCCCGAGGGCGCTCCGCACGCCCACAACAGCTTCCTGAGCATCGCCGCGACCTATGGATGTCCGGCCCTGATCCTCTACCTGCTGCTGCTTGGCGCGTGGATGCGCGCGGCATTCCGCGCGCGCGCCGAATGCCTGGACTGCTGGAGCCTGGTCTGCTCCGTCGTCGCCGCGACCGCGACCGCAGGCATGTTCGAGAACCTCGCCGGCCACAGCATCCCCGCCTACGCGACCTTCCTGGCGCTGGGCGTGGCGTTCGCACTGCGGTACCATCAGCAAACGGACAGTGCCGACGCGGTCAAAATTCCTGACCGAGTTTCCGTCTGACCAGTTCGCGCTGGGCGCCGGCCGCGATCACCTTGATCAGCTCGGATCCGCCGGGCAGGTCCAGTTCGTCGAGCCGCTCGCACACCGCGCGCACTTGGCTCTCAGCGGTGAGATAGGTCGAGAGCGTATCCCACTGCCGGTTGTCGGTGAGGTAGCTGCGGCACCAGGTCAGGCCCTCCTTGTAGACCATGCGGCTGGACAACCGCTTCGAGAGGATGGCGACGCGGTGCGCGGGCGGGATGCGCTGGCGCAACCGGGCGCGATAGCGCGCGACCAGCACCGGCGGGCAGTGCGCCTCGAGGTGGCGCTCCCAGGTCGCGGTCATCGCGGGATCGTCGAGGTGGGCGGCGATCGTCGGTTCGATCAGGCCGCTGACGCGGTTGATCTCCTCGCTCACCTGCTGCGAGAGGTCGGACAGGCGCACCGAGTGTCCGCGCCGCTGCCACGCCGAGATCAGCGCGCGCGATTCGTCGGTCGCGCGTTCGCGGATCAGCTGCAGCACGTCGGCGACGTACTGCGGCTTGATCGCGAGGAACTCCTCGTCGCTGAGCACCAGGCCGGCGAGCACCTCGTAGCTCGAGCAGATCACCCCGCCCTTGTTGGCCGACGAGTCCTTGATCACCACCAGGCCGGCGTCCTCGAGGTGGCGGCGCGCCGTTGGAGTCAGGAAGATGTTCGCGCCCTCGACCATGGCCTTGGCGGTCGGCTTGCCGTCGGCGCCGAGGAACTTCGACCAGTTCTCGTCGTTGAGGGTGTACGGCCTGCCGCCGCAGGGGACGAACAGGTCGGCGACCACGGTGTTGTGCAGGGAATTGCGCAACGCCTCGCCGGCCTTGTCGGTTGCGGCGACGACCCTGCCTCCGGCGGCGCCGGTGGACGACAGCCGTGCGGGATCGAAGCGCGCGATGCCGAGGCTGGCGTCGACCAGCCGCATCAGTTCGCGCCAATCGAGGCCTTTCGGATCGTACGCGCACCCGGTGCCGTCGGCGATCGCCAGCACCCGTGCTCGCGCTCCGTGCTCGCGCCTGAGCACCTTGAGCAGGTTGCCGCCGACGTCGCCATCCGGTCCGCCGGTGATCTTGACCGTGTACGGCTGGCCCTCGGCCACGCCGACGATCGGCAGGATCAATGAGATCCAGCGGAAGATCCCTTCGGACGTGACACCGAACTCCTTGTGGTTGATGCCCGAGCCGGGCTTCGAGGACATCAGCGTCGGATGGTGCGGCAGTCCGCGCGATTTCGCGCGCGCCGCCACCCAGGCGATCCGCTCGGGGGTCATGTTCTCGTCGGGCCCGAGGAAGATCAGGTCGGCTTCGCGCGCAGCGCCGTGCGGAGCGATCACCATCGGCGATGATTCAGCGGGCAGGATCAGGTCGAGCAGCGAGTCGACCAGCTGTCGCACGGCACCGTCGGCGCTGCCGCCGGGCTCGACCAGCGCGATGCATTTGCTGCCACCTTCGGGGATGTCCTTGTTCTTCAGCTGCTGGGCCCAGGCCAGATCGTAGACCTCTTTGAGCACGCCTTCCTTCGAGCGTTCGTACTGCCCGGGATTGCGCGGGATCAGCACGCGCAATCCGCCGCGCGCCGAGGCGCGGAAGCGGATGTGGAATCCGCGCGCCTGCGGGCCGATGAAGAAGAACACGCCGAACGGGCGCTGGGTGAATTTCGCGGCGGGCAAGATGGCGGGATCGATCTTGAACGACAGGCCGAGACGGTGCGGACAGAAGGCGTTGGTCAGGCGCATGCCGGCGGCGAACTGCAGCATGCCTTCGAGCACGGCGGCGTGCGTCCGGGGTTCCAGCGCGTGCGCCTGCGTCGAGAGCGTGCGGTAGCGGCGCTGCCAGGCCGCGGGAGCCACCTGCCGGGCGGGCGAGAAG
>JACDEN010000008.1 GCA_013816415.1 Planctomycetota bacterium | reverse complement strand
GTCCGACCCGGCTGGGCAGCCTCGCCGTGCTCGAGGGCTCGCATCGGCTGGGTTTCCAGGAGCACGTGCCGACCATCGGCGCCGGCGGCAGCGGGGTGCGGACGGAGCACCTCGCGCTGCGCTGGATCGGCGGTGATTTCCGCCTCGGCGATGCGCTCCTCTTCCACAGCCACACCATCCATGCCGCGCTCGACAACCAGAGCGTCGACCGCCTGCGCATCTCGCTCGACTACCGCTACCAGCGCGTCGACACCGACATCGATCCCTCATCGATGGAGCCGCACGGCGGTTGATCAGCATCGTGCTGGAACGCGGCGATTTTCTCCTATAGGACAGTGCGGTCAGCGGCTGAAGATCCTCCTCGACCGGAGCACCGCATGATCGATCTCACCGGCAGGCATATCTTCATCTGCGGCGGCAGCCGCGGCATCGGCGCCGAATCGGCGCGGCTCGCCGCCAAGGCCGGCGCCGACCTCAGCATCAACTACCACGAACGCGCCTCGGCGGCCGAGCAGGTGGCGGCGGACGTCACGCGCATGGGGCGGCGCGCCTGGACGGTGAAGGCCGATGCGGCCGCCGACGGATCGCTCGATGCTGCGATCGATGAATCCGTCCGGCGCCTCGGACCGCTGCGCGGACTGGTGGTCTCAGCCGGGATCTTCGAATCATCGAAGCTCGAGACGATGAGCGCGGACTTCTGGGACCGCACCATGGCGATCAATCTGCGCGCGACGTTCCTCGCCGTGCGAGCAGCGGCGCGCACCATGCGTCACGCGAAGGCGGGCGGCAGCATCGTCATCTACACCTCGACCGCGGGGCAGCGCGGCTCAGCGGATTTCTCGGCATACGCGACCTCGAAGGGCGCGCAGATCATCTTCATGCGCTCGATGGCGCTCGAATTGGCGAAGGACCGCATCCGCGTCAATTGCATCGCTCCGTCGTGGACCGAGACCGAGATGTCAGGTGCAACGATGGACGCGATCGGGCGCGAGCAGGTCCTCAATGGATGTCCGCTCGGGCGAGTCGGCCTGCCTCAGGACGTGGCGGGTGCCACCTGTTTCTTATTGAGCGATCTCGCCAATTTCATCACTGGAACGACCATGACGGTCGACGGCGGCATCGATATGAGGGGATGACGACGCCAGAATCGTTACAAAAGTTGCTGGATGATTGGAAGGAGCATGAACACGTCCGGTTGTGGCTTGCCGGGTCCGTCTTCCCAGGTGCATGTCCTCCTCTGACGCCATCGATCGGTTGCCGAAAACTGTTCGCCGTGGCCGGCGGCATGCGTGTGAGACTGATTTCCCGTCGGATGCCCGGCGGTCGGCGCCACCCTCGACCCTTGACGGGATACGACGTAGGATAGCCGATCTAAAACCTTTCGCGCTCATGCGTAATGAGGTCGCGATCGGGCCGAGGACAGCGCCCATGAACCGCAGCGGATTTTCCCTGATCGAACTGATGCTGGTGATCGGGGTCATGATCGCCCTCGCGGGAATGGTGGTCGTCACGATTCCGTATTTCAAGAAACAGGCAGAGCTCGCGGCGACTCGTTCGCTGGTCAACGGCATCTCCGCCGCGGTCAGCTATTACCGGCCGGGAGAAGCGCTGGTCCCGGCATCGCCGCCGGATCTGCCGACCCAGAAGATCCGCAGGTTCTGGGATTTCAACCTGGCCACCACGACACCGTTCCAGGACGGTCTCCTCGATGGCGATCCTGATATGGATCCGACTTTCACCGCCGCGGATCGCCTCGCGGCGCGGCTGGTGGGATATCGGGGATTCCTCGGTCAGTCCGGACACGCGGTCCCCACGCGACATTGCGATCGCAATGGCTGCGTCATCGATAGCTGGAAACGGGTCCTGCATATACGTTTCGCCGCCAACACCTATGGATCCTCCGGATTCGGTGTCTGGTCGAATGGTCCCGATGGCATCGAAGGCACCAAGGACGACATCAAGAGCTGGACGGACGAATGAACAGAGGATCACAGCCGATGCATGCGATTCCCCGGGCGCGTCAGGGATTCACCGCGATCGAGATGCTGATGGTCGTTGGGATCGTGCTGATCCTCGCCACCATGGCTGTCCCCGCCATCGTTCCAGCGCTGCGCCGCGGCCAGGTCAACGATGCCGCGAGCGCGATCATGCAGATTTCGAAGGAAGCGAGGCTGCTCGCGATGCATGCCGCGGCCCCCGCGGACAACAGCCACTACGGGATCGCCATCATCGACGATCCTGCCTTCGATCCGCAGGTCGTCGTCGCACTCATCTATGGAATTTCCGGCGCTAGTCCCAAGGCCAGCATCGTCAAGGATGCCAATGGGAAGAACGTGGCGATCAAGAAGCTCGCCAGATCAGTCGCCGTGTATACGGGCGCGACCGAGCTGCGGGCGGCAGGCGGGGTCCTGTCGTGGTTCTACCAATACCGGACGGGCATGCCGATCGGCGTCTTTGCCGGAGCCTTTTCCACCACGCCGGTCAGCGTTGGGTGCCCATCGATCACGGTCTCCAACGTGTGGGGAACGGGAAATACGGCGATCGCGGCCTCCGTCGCTCCCGGTACCGCGACTGTGCCAGGCCTGTCGGTGAGGACGGTCGACGACAAGATCCGTCGGGCCATCGCGGTCTACGTCTCTGGGGTTCCCGTCACAGGAGAGTTCTGATATGCGCCAGACACGCTCGGCATTCACCCTCTTCGAGGTCGTCATCAGCCTGCTGCTGGTGACCATCGCCGTGACCACCATCCTGATGCTGCTGCCGATGGGCGTGAAGGCCCAGCAGATGTCGAGGTACCAGCTGTACGCCTCGGTGAAGGCGAACGAGTTCATCGAAAGCTACAGCCAATGCATCGCCGACTTCAACGTCAACCAGGACCATAACGCCTTCCAGCTGGATGCGAACTGGCCGTACAATGACGGGGCCGGCCCGCAGGGCGGTGATCTGGTTGCGAAATCGATCTACGGCAACCTCGGCCATTACGACCTCGAGCGCATCGTGGTCAACGCGAACGAAGGCAATTATCCCATCCCGTTGGAGATCGCGCGGCGCCTCGACTCGCCCGGCGACGAGATCCAGAGAGTCCTCGATCTCGGCGCTCACATCTATTACAGCGATCCCTTTCCCGGCAAGAATGCGACGCGCGGCATGAACACCCTGGGCGCGCTGCCGGAAACATCGGGGGACCTGCAGCGTCTCGTCTGGACCGTGGCCGGCTACGCGCAGCAGAACGCCCTGCCGATGGACCCGCTCGAACAGCCGCACGAAGAGATGTGGCCGTTTCCGCCGAGCGGTCGGGGCCGCACGATCCCGCGCTATTATTGCGTCGGTTGGCGCGCCGAGCTCCTCACCCCCGGTCTCGCCACTGGCCGTTTCCAGAACGTGGTGCCCGCCGCGATGGCGGCGGTTCCGATCCAGACCTGGAACAGCGGTCAGAAATGGAATGGATCGAGCGTGCTCTACCACGCATCGACCTGGGAGATGTACGCGCGCCAGGAGCGCGAAAAGGGTCTGCCGGGGATCTGGAACGCCGGTGTCCACGAATTCCGGCGGCTGTCCTACATGCACTGGGGCCGCATCATGCACCAGCTCCGCGGGTACGGCGAACGCGCTCCCGAACTGGTCACCCAGGCGCCGCCCGGAGTCATGCTGCCGCTGAAGTTCGTCGGCGGCCGCTTCCTGCCGGACGGGACCTACCAGAACGTCTGGGCCTATATGGATGGTCTCGACAATGTCGTGGCCCAGCGGTGGCCTTCCGGCATGCCGTACGCGCAGCCTCAAAAAGGCATCCCCGCTCCTGCGAATGGCCTGCCAATGAGCCGCTATCGCGGCACCGACATCCTGTACGAGGATCAGGAGACGTGGAACAACACCAATGCGGATTCGTCGCAGGGATTCTTCGGACAGATCCGGCTCGGCATGCCGTCGCTGCAGCGCCGGGTCATGTACCGGACCGCGGCGCTGTCGTTGTGGGCGAAGGTGCAGGGCACCAATGGCGTGGTCCCGGTGTCGTCGCCGATCGAGCTCCATAAAGCTCCGGCCGGCAATCTGAATCTGGATCCAGCCGCCGATCCGAACGTCGCCGATCTGATCGCCGCCTTGCCCCCCGCGCAGAATCCCCTGCTGAACATCATCGATCCGCCGGCCAATCCGGCGCAGATCCACCCGGCGCAGGTCCTCGCGCTCGGTTACATCGCCCATGCGGCGATGATGGTGACGGGCTACAGGCCTCCATTCGTCGATACGCACTGGAACAACGACGCAGCCGATGACGATGACGTCCAGCCGTCCGACACGACCCTCCCGTTCCGGGATCTCGAGGCGGCCGACTCCTACCTGTTCGACCTCTGGCAGAACCCGCTCAAGCCGGTGGAATCACCCCAGGCGACTCCCCCCGGTTTCGTCGGCCAGGCGTATTCCGGCAGCGTTGCGCTCACCATCGCCGACTTCTCCTCGAAGCCGGAACGCTTCGAAGTCGATAGTGGGACCACCCCGAGCTACATCACGTACCACCGGATGACCGGGCCGATCCTGAATCCGAATCCGCCACCCTATGCGGACACCTATTCCTTCGATGTGGCAGGCGCCTGCTCTCCGACCGCCTGGAATGAGAGCAATCCCACCGGGACCACCATCAGGAGGACCTGGGCTGGAAACGGTTGGGCGAGCGGCGGTCCGACGGATACCCAGATGGCGCGCAATGCGCATGAGACCTTCATGCGCTGGGCGATGGCCTACATCAGTGAGAATCCCTACGACTTCATCGTACCGAGACCGATGAATCGGCAGACCATGATCGACCAGCCGCTGTTCGCGTTCGACATGTTCGACTCCAGCGGTAATGCCGCGCCGTTTGTTAAACCAGGTCAAGGTCAGGCGCCCGGCATGGCCCGCCGCCCGCTTGGCGACATGTATAAATCGATCACGAATTATACGATATGGGTCGATCCCCAATACGGAAAGACGCCTTTCTATCCCACGATGTGGGGCGGCCACCGGCTGCTCCCGAATTTCTACTACCTCTATGGCGGCACCGATGATTCCTATATGGAATGGTGCGTCGAACGCGCCAGGTTCCACGGAGTGCCTGCTGATCCGGGTTACAGCGGCAACGGCGACTGGTGGAACCGTACGGGTTTCTTCAACTGGGATGATGGGGCTTCGGGCCCGGGCAAAACCGATGCGATCTGGCCGATCGAGTGGGGCGCGCCGTATTACGTCAACAACGTCGGTCCGGCATCGCGTGGGATCGAGCCCGGCGTCCGTACCTGGGCTCTGGGTGAGGTCTGTTCGCATCAGGATGGATTCGGCGGAGCTACCAATAGTACGGGCATCGTCTCGACCCGCTACGGTCCGAATTACGGATGGATGGTTTTCGCCCGCAATCGCCTGCATGGCCAGGACCTACCACCTGCGAGCGGCAACTGGTGGGAGAGCGGCGAGAGTATCTATTCGAAGGGGATGGACATCGTCAAGTCCGAGAACCCGGAGCACAATGCCCGGTACTGGTTCAACGACCCGTTCAAGCCTGCCGACCGCTGTCGTCAAATCGTCTTCTGGGCGGTGGATTGGAAATCATTCGAGGATGCCGAATCCGCTCCGTCCGCCCCGCAGGAATGGACCTCTCACGGACGCGCCAATTCGAACAACTGGGATTGCGGCCGGCTCGCGTCGTGGTCCAGCCTCGGTACCCTCATCGGCAATCCCGAGCAGGACTTCGTCTGGATGACTCCTGAGCACGATGGCACCATGAGCCATCCTTCTGCGTATGCCGTCGATCGCCAGTTCCCGACCGCATGGGGCATTCCCGGAGTCGGCAATTACCGTGGGCCGGGCGACGTCTTCGATTCCCGCCATCCGGGCGTCTTCTATTCGCGCTCTCAGCTCTATGCCTATACCAAGATCGAAAAGTCCAACCCGTACTATGCAGTCGGTGCCTTTGGCGCCGACCGCAATCACAATGGCAAGTACGATATCGGCAAAGTGCCTGCGACCTCCCGCATGCGGGCCGCAGAGGTCGCCAGATTCAATTACTACGATCCGATCGCCTGGACCAGCCTGCGTAAATAAGGAGGAGCACCCATGTCCCATCCAGCGAGATCGACGGCCGCTTCCATGTCCCTGCGGTCGGTTCGAGGCAATTCGGCTTTCACGCTCATCGAACTGATGATCGCGCTCAGCTTGTCGATGGCGATCGTATTGATCGCCGTGACCGCATTCCGCCAGGCTTCCCAGACCATTTCATTGATGCAGCGGTTGAGCACCGAGAACGGCATGCTGCGGACAGGATACTTCCTCTGCACGGAAGATACGGATTTCTGGAATTCCCATGCGAATCCCGATTATCCGTATCTCAAAGGCCACATGAGCGATCCCGTCTTGACCAATAGCGGAAACAATCTCGACAACAAACGACTCTTCGCGCCAGTCAAATTCCAGGTCGCCCCACCGGGAGGCATCGATTTCAATCCGAATTGGGAGCAGCCGAACGATGCGCGGGGCTGGTACCGCAATTACCTGACCGCGAACCCGCGGACGCTCATCTACGATCGCAGCATCGGCAATAAGGTCGATGGTTACCCGCTGGGTCATGTGATGTTGGACAGCGCCGAGAATTCAGAGGTTGGGATCGACAAGGTCATTGCATCTGATACCTGCCTACCGCGTGGATGGGCGCCTTGGCACCTGATCGGCGACTATGCCTGCCTGAGCACCATCAATCTGAATTACGCGGGCGTTTCAGCGCCTGACTATGGTCAGGCGGTCGCCTTGAAACCCGACGACCCCACGCTGCGCGGGGCTAGGCCGAATCTGATGTGGCAGCTCTTCAAGAAGCTCGGCCATGTCGGCGTCTTCACCTATATGCCTGCCGGCACCATCAGTCTCATCCAGTGTCCGAATCTCAACGACACCGTCGCCAACATCAAGGACGCCTCGAAGAATTGGTGCAAGGGAGAGATCCCCTGGTCCTTGTCACGGGTCATGACTTCGGGGCCGACCAAAACGACCAGCCTGAGATCGTGGCTCTGGTGGTACCCCAACGGGCCCGACAGCATCATGACCTGGACGCCTCTGCCGGCGATCGTGACCTGTCCGACGACGGCGCAGGTTGCGGACAATTCGCTGGGCAACTACTTCATGGGCATGCCGGGGGAGAACGCGACGGTCGCCATGCATTGCGCCGCGAACTATTATTGGTCGAGCGCATCGGGCGGATACGTCCCTGCGGATGAGGCCCACGGCAGTTCCGTACCCCTGTACGCATCGGATCTGGATCACCTCAACGGCGATGGCTACTATCTGAGCGCCGGCGGATATGAGACCGAATGGACCGGCCTGCAGGCGCGCAACATGGTCGCGCTGATGTATGGAACGAAATTCGTCGCCGCCGACATGGCCGCGACGACGTTCGATTCCGAAGCGATCATCGATTCGACGACACGCGATCCGTATCGGACGCTCGACAAGGAGACTCCCGGCTTTTCCGGTGCCTTCACAGGCAATCCCAATACTACCGATTATGAACAGATGGGCGATGCCTCGCGTTGGGACAGAAGCGCGCAGACCATGACCTTCTGGCGACAGATGCTGAATTACGGCAGCACGACCGTCCACGTCCCGCAGAACTACACCGACGCCATCATTCCGAACATGACCAACAAGGCGACGTCGACGCCGTCGCTCTCGACCGGGATCATCAGATACCGCTATCGGAGCTACGACAAGGCGCTGTGCTCGGTGCGCGTCCAGGACCCGACGACTGGTCGTGTCATCGAACTCGGGTTCACCTTGGTCGGCACGACCTTGCGCGGCGCCCGCCAGCACTGGGGATGGAAGACCGAATACGACGCGCCGACCATTCGGAAAATCGGGGACCTCTATGAGTAATTCACCTCGTCAGCAGGGATCGGTCTTGGTCATCGTGGCCGGACTCTGCATGATCCTGCTGACGCTCGCGGTGACCTTTCTGGTCAAGATGCGGATGGACAGCCAGGAATCGATCATGCTCGTGCGCGATGCGCAGGCCCGGATCATGCTGGTGTCCGCGCTGCAATACATCCAGGAGTCGTCGCGACTGGGGTGGAGGGATCTCAGCAAGATCATCACCGACCCCTGGGGCGACGGATCACCCGGCTATGAGACCTACGGCTGGACCGATGTGCGCGATGGCAGCATCGGGCCGCGCGGTCCCCGCTATTACAATCCGACCTCGGCAGGGGACCCCAAGCAGGATACCCTGACGCAACCCACCTGGTGGCCCGGCGCAGGCTATCCGCAGGATGCGGACGGCAAATTCTACAACGCCTACACCTATGCGGTCGGGTCGCTGCCTGCATCGGGCTCGCGCAAGTGGCCGTGTCCCGGCTCGGCCATGCGCGGCGACATGTACGTGGAGGTGCAGCCACGGTTTGCGGTGCGCCTGCAGAAGGTGGCGAATCCCTTTTATGCGAGAAGCGATGAGGCGAATTCCGTCGAAGCGAAGGCTTTTTTGGATGATCCGAGTTATACGACGGCGACGTCTGTCGGGGATCTCCTGAAGAACATCCATTTTCTCGACGGCGCAAGCGTTCTCGACGGGCCCTATCCCAATGCGCCGGTCAAGAACGGCATCCCTGGGCAGACCGCAGTATCCTGGATCCCGTTCATGAATCAGTGGAGATCCGAAGGTTTCGGCGGACTGGATCCGCAGCCGGTATCCGCGACGTTGGCATTGGCGAAGATTGGCGACGATACGCCGCGACCCACATCAGCGAATCTCGGCTGGTTCCGGATCTATCGCGAACTGCCATCGGATCATGACATGGATGGCATCCCCTACTTCGATCACGTGCCCTTGGAGGGGCACGGTGTCTTCATCATCGCCTGCGGCGGCGGCGCGACGAAAGGCTATCGTTTCTGGAATGCAGCCGATCCCGGGTATTCCATAGATCTCGAGCCGGTCACGGCGCAAAATTCGGGCCTCTTCGTCGATGAAAGCATGTTCCGCGAGATGCGTGCGAGCGAACGGATCCTGTGGTACCGCGCCGAGTGGACTGCGGCGTCCGGAGGATCCGCGAATACGGTGGACCATTACAACGTGGAGGAGGGCGTGATGAGCGGACAGTTCTCCACCGCGGGCAGCTATAGCGGAAACAACCAGAATTCCTGGGGTGACACCCGACTCGACAACCGTCGCGTCTCTTTCTTCGGTTCATTCAAATGGATCCAGCGCCTTGAGCGGGATCCGGTGAAATGGTGATCCTCATGACCGAACGTCGATCCGGTTTCACGCTGATCGAACTGCTCATCGTCATCTCCATCATCGCGGTGCTGACCGGGATGCTCCTCGCGGTCATCGGCCCCATCAAACGGTCGGTCGAGAAAGGGAAGACGGCAGCCATCCTGGCCGACATCCGATTGGCTCTGAACACCGTTGCAGTCGAGGGCAATCAGGTTTCACCGGTCGAGCACCCGCTCGCCGGCAGCGCGGTTCCACGTGCGGCTTTCATCCGATCGGTCGCTCCGATCGGCTCCGCGGTCGATATCGGGACCGAAGCCTTGGTCGCCACCGACGAGACCTCCGTCATCTCCCCGAGTGAGCGCTCGCGCATGATACTGCCCAGCGATATCTTCGTCGGTGGAGGATCTCCCGCGTCCTGCGGTCTCCCGCTCCTCTACGGCATGCGTCGAGATCACATCGGTGTCCTCGGGGCCGTCGACGACACCATCACGACGTACCGGCGTCTGCCGGCAGTGAACACCTCCTACGATGCCTCCCCAGGGGTCCTGATGACCAATAGCGGGGTATACGATGCCACGGTCTACCCCGATGATAAATTCCTTTTCAAGCCGAGGATCAAGCCACCCGAGACCCTGGAATCGCAGTCGACGAAAATCATCGACTACATTCTGACCATCCATCGCTCCGGACTGCTGCAGAAGGGGGCCATCTTCACCACCGGTGCCGATGGCGTGAAGATCATGAATAATCGCGTGTGGCAGCCCCAGCCGCCGACAGGAACGGTGACTTTAAGTCCAGGTGTTGCAGCGAGCGATTACCAGACCTCCCCGAAATGGTTGCCTGGAACGGTCTATGACACCATCACGGCGCCCGCGAACTGCTGGAAGTATTATCGTCTGAGGGGCACCGGGCTCTATGACGCCTGGCGTCGTGAAATCATCTGCTCGATCGGAGCCAATGGGGCCATCCGTCTCGAATCGGCTGGTTACGACGGTGTGTTCCGGTGGCATCCAGGCGCTGATGGGATCTATCAAACCGGACCATTGGATACGATTCAGCAGGGTGATGACCGGAATGGAAGCCTCGACAATGTCACCGCAGCCACCAGAGATTGATGCCGTCTTGGAGCCACAGATGAACCAGCGCGCCTTCACGCTCATCGAATTGCTGATCGTGATCGGGATCATCGCGCTGCTCGCGTCGATGATCCTGGTCGGCATCGCCGAGATCAAGATGCGAGCGATGCTCGCAGATACCATCCAGCGCATGGAGGATGTCTCGAACAAGCTTCAGCTCATCGGCAGCAATGACGGGATGACGGCCTATGTGATCCAGAGGGACGGGCTGAAGGACGACTTCCGCTGGGAACCCCTGCGGACGGTTCTCGGCAGTCTGCCCCTGGCGGCGAACTCATCAGATATTCCTCCCAACATCAAGCTCCGAGATGCAGGTCCGGCAAAGATCGCTGATTTCTCGATGGACCGCCAAGTCTGCTGGCTGATGCGTGATTCGATGGGAAAGTACATCAAGAACACCAGCGGGCAGGCTTGGGTCATAGGCGCCAGCGATTTCTATACCGATGACAAGAGGAACGGAATCCCGTCGGCCATCGGCGAATCCCTCGACGCGACTATGGAGGTCATGCCGCCGTCCTCGGTTCCTTCATTGTGGTATCTGACGCGCTGGCCGACGGTAATGGAGACGGTCAGCGCAGGTCCGATCTATTCTCAGACCTGCTGGCCTGCCAGCGATTGGGATCAGCCCTCGCCGGGGACGGTTCCTCCCCGATGGCATTCCCCTTGGCAGTGCAATTTCATCGCTCGTGCGACCGGCAATTCCTGCGAACAGCGGATCCCCCGCAATCTCGGTGAATTGTCCCCCTTGAATACGATCACGCTGCTGCAATTGGCCGGGGTCGTGCCGCAGGGACCGGACGGGGAAACCGCCTACCGCACCGACCGCGGCACCAAACGTCCATGGAACGACCGCTGGGGGCATCCATTGGTGGTTGTAAACGCGGTCTTCCTGCCCGGGCGCTATGATTTCAATAACGCCGAAGAAACCCAGGATTTGAAAGGAGGAAGAGATTTCTTCATCAAAAAGTCGAAGCAGAACTTCCAGTTCTCGCGTGCCGTCTATATCGCGATCGGCGCCATTGGCCCGAGGTTGGTGAAGCCGCTCCCCGAGCCATGGACCGCTGCCGAAGACGCGATCACCCTCAGAGATCTCTGGCTGCAGATCCGCGATGTCACGGAAGCGGTCAAGTGGGACGAGAATGCCTTTTCCAAGCCGCCGTGGAGCGCGGTCCGCATCAAGAAGCGTGGCGAACAACGCTGCCTGCTGACCGTGCCGATGGAGATGAAATGACTCGTGCGACTCGCGGGTTCACGCTGATCGAATTGCTGGTGGTCATCATGATCATCAGCATTTTGGCTGGTCTGCTCATCCCGGCTCTGGGCATGCTGAAGAGACAACAGCGGGTGGCGGAGACGTTGCGCCTGATGAATGAGGTCCAGTATTCGCTGTCGGTCTATATGAGCACGTTCCCCCTGATCGGCGAACCCCCGACCCTGGTTTTCGAAGATCAGCCGTGGGAGTTCCTCGGACTGCGCCAATTGCGCAATAACGAGCAGCCGATTCTCAGCCTGCCGGCGAAATTCGTAGGAACCGTGTCCGGGGGAGTGACCAACGTCATGAATGGTACGCTCATCTACGACGCCTTCCGGATGCCGTTCGTATGGGCCGTCATCAATATGCCGACCTCAGGACCTCGCTACACCAACGGCATCGCCATGGTGAGCCAGGGCGGATCGAAGGGGTTGGCCAAAGACGATCTCATCCTGATTTACAGCAATAGCACGGGTGCCTGGCGGAAAATGACGTGGGCCGAGGTCGTCACTACAGATGCCAAGGGGAGCAAGACCCCGGATGAACAGTTGATCGCCGACTTGAAGGCGATCTGGGAGACGAAGCTCTAAGCAGGAGCCACCGATTCCAGGCGCCTGCGGCAGATCATCGCTTCACGGCGAAGCCTTGCGAATGCATCGTGAACGACTTCTTTGTCGTGGTTTTGACGGGTGCGGCCATGTTGGTATCCGCCGTCAAGGTATCTCCTGGTGTCATGTCCTTCGCGCTGAGCGTCTCGGGGGCTGCCACCTCGGCGAGCACGGCTTCCTCAGTGGATTCGATGGTGAATTCCGACATCCCGGTTGTGAGCACATTGCCGGTGACGTGATAGGACACGACCAGAGGTACCGTCAGCTTACCAACGATGTCGAATGAGGCGTTGCCATCGGCCTTCAGGGTGATGGGTCCAGAAAACTTGAACCTTGTCTCGATCCGAACAGGCAGGCCTCGTCCCGGATTTGCGATCGATTGGTTGACTCGTCCGGAGATGGTTCCGTCGGCGATCTGGTAGACCACATCGGATTGGGTCGGAGGATCCTTGGGCCAGGGGAAGTAACGGTCTCCCATGTATTGACCGTTAGCCCACGCCAATGGATTGATCGGCGCCTTGATCGGTTCCGCCTTCTTGCCGCATCCAGGGAGCACGCACAGCGCGAGGAGGGACAGACCGATCACCTGGAGCCGTTGCCGGCGACCGCTGGTGATGGTGGCGGGGGACGATGAGTGGGCGGCTGAGCGCATGGGTATCATCCGTACGAGGGTGAAGATGGAGGTCCGCATAGGCTCATCCATGCAGAGGACGTTCATCGGCGGTATGGTTCCGTCCTCGATCGGATCGTATCGGGTTTCAATTCCTTTGCTAGTCGCCGTGCAGCGTAATCGGGTCATTTCCCGGCATTTTCCATTCATTACAGGACTCGGCGCTGGAGCGATGGCGTCGATCCCGCCTTGCCCACCCTGGAGTCATTTCTGTCCAGGGCGCACCTCGTCGCGGACCCCTCGCAGCGTGCCCCTTGATTGCTCCTCCCGTCCGCGTTCATACTCCATGCGCAGGGGATCTCCGACATCATGACGACCAAGTCCGTGCCTCCTCCAGTGTCCGTCGCCCTCGTGGGAATCGGTGGTTATGGCGAGACCTATCTCCGGGGGCTGTTGGACGACCAGAAGTCCCACCTCGTCGCCATGGTCGCTGCCATCGATCCCGCACCGGATCGTTGCTCCCGCCTCTCGGACGTGCAGCGGCGTGGCATTCCGGTCTTTCCGGATCTCGCCACCTATTTCAAGGCGGGTGGAGGGGCGGACCTGGTCGTCATCGCGTCGCCGATCCACCTGCATGCCGAGCAGACCTGCGTCGCACTCGCTCACGGGAGCCATGTGCTCTGCGAGAAGCCGCTCTGTTCCACCGTTCAGGACGGCGAGAGGATGATGGCGGCGCATCGTGCCAGCGGTCGGCACGCCGCGATCGGGTACCAGTGGTCGTTCTCGGACGCGATCACGGCCTTGAAACGCGACATCATGTCGGGACGGTTCGGGAGACCCACGCTGTTGAAGACCAAGGTGCTGTGGCCACGGACGCACTCGTATTATGGACGGAGCCCATGGGCTGGCGCGATGAAAGCCAAAAACGGCGCCTGGGTCCTCGACAGTCCTGTGAACAACGCCACGGCGCATTATCTGCACAATGCGCTGTTCTGCCTCGGAGCCGAGCGTGATTCGTCCGCGACTCCCGAATCGGTCATCGCCGAGCTCTACCGCGCCAACGACATCACCAACTTCGATACCGCCGTCCTGCGCATCCATCTGTCCAACGGCGCCGACCTCCTGTACGTCGCTTCGCATGCGGCCGATCCGGTCACCGAGACCGTCCTGTCGTACCGCTTCGAACGCGCCGTCGTCGGATACCGCCAGGGCGACCCGGCGATCACCGCTGTCTGTACCGACGGCACCCGCATCGATTATGCACCAGCCGAGGTTCCGGACGATCTGGAGAAGCTCTGGGCCATGGTCGCCGCCATCCGCGGGGGAGCATCGCCAGCCTGTCCTCCATCCGCCGCCCTGGCGCAGACGCTGTGCGTCAATGGCGCCCAGCGATCGATGCCGGAGATCACCGTCTTTCCCAAGGACATGGTGCGGACCGATGGAGACGGTGATGCCCGCCGCTGCATCGTCCCCGGATTGCACGAGGCGCTGACGCGCTGCTATCTCGAAGGCAGGCTTCCGTCCGAGTTGGGATTCCCGTGGGCGCGCCCGGGTCGGATGGTCGATGTGCGTTCGCTGAACGTCTTCTGATCTGCGATTCCGGATCTCGAGTTCTTCGTCTGGTGCCTGGTGCCTGGTGCCTGGTGCCGGTCACGTGCGGTCGCATCGGGCAGGACTGGTCCCCGTCGCCCGCTTGAAGTGGCGGTAGAAATTCGACAGGTCATCGAATCCCGAGGATAAGGAGGCATCGATGATGGGCATTCCCGAGCGCAGCAGCTTGCGGGCGTGCTCGATGCGCAGGCGCGTCAGGTGCGTCACCACGCTCGCGCCGGTGACGGCGCGGAAGCGCGCGGTGTATCCGCGATACGACATGCGCGCCCGCGCGGCCAACTCCGGCACGCGCACCGGTTCGTGGAAATGGTGTTCGATCCAGGTCAGCGTCCCGTCGAAGGCGGTCGCCGGCGAGGTGACTCCTCGAGTAGGCCGACGGAAGGCGCGGGCGACTTCGGCGAGCAGCCCGAGCAGATGTCCCCACATGGCTGCCGCCGATTCGTGGTGCGATCGCGTCTGCTCGAAGATCATCGCATGGATCCGGCGTTCGATCCGCCCACGCCGGTATTCATCGCCGATGCGACGCGGAACCGCCGCGGTCCAGCGATCGACGATCGCGCGCCATGGGGCCGCGATCACCGGATTGGACTGCACGATGGACGGATCGAGGCAGACCGCGAGCAGGCATAGCGGCTGCTTGTGACGATCCTCGAAATGATGGAGGGTGCCGGCGGGGATGAGGACCACCATACCCGGCTCCAGGGCGTGTTCGTCGGCGGCGATCACGGCCCCAGATCCCGAAACCACGACCATCATCTTGTGATAGGGATGGCGCGCTGGCGGCATCCGGAAGCCGGCGCCATGCCGGCTGGAAAACACGGATAGTCCAAAAGCTGGCATCTGCACGTGGACCGGATTGAGCCTTGGTTTTTCGCGCATATCTGTGATCGATCCTATCGGAAGTGCCGAATAGTCCAAGCCGACCATGCCGCTTCCGCCAAGAAGGCCCGCCGCCAACGCCTAGGCTTGCTGCCCTGGGGGATGCGATGGACAACGACGGCGATCCCGAGGCCCGGCCGTTCCAGGTCCTGCGTTCCACCTGGCAGCCGGTCGCGCTCTCGCGCGACCTCAAGGCCGGCGGCATCATCAGCTATCGGCTGCTCGACGAGGACATCGTCGTCGCGCGCATGCCGTCCGGCCTTGCGGCCTATAAGGATGGCTGCCCGCATCGCGGCGCACGCTTCGGTCTGGGCAAGGTCGTCGGCGACCACCTCCAATGCCCGTATCACGGCTGGCGCTTCGATCGCGGCGGCCAATGCCGCCTGATCCCGTCGCTCGGCGAGGGTTCGGCGGTGGCGCGTTCCGCCAAGGTCGCCTCCTACGCCGTCGCCGAGCGCTACGGGTTCGTGTGGGTCCGACTGGAGGACCGCGAAGCCTGCCCGATCCCTGCGATCCCCGAATTCGAGGATCCGGCCTGGACCTACGTCGTCGCCGAGCCGACGCCCTTCGGCGCCGGCTTCCGCCGCGAGATCGAGAACTATCTCGACATGTCGCATTTCGCCTTCGCCCATGCGGACACCCTCGGCAAGGCCGCCATCGCGCTGATCGACAAGTACCAGGTGACCGAATATCCCGACGGCTTCCAGATGGATGCGGCGTTCCCGGCGCTGTCCACCGAGGGCGCGGCGATCAGCAAGCTGCAGCAGGCGCACGACCGCGTGCAGCGCTGCCATATGCCGAACGTCACGACCATCCGTCAGCGCTTCCATGATGGTCAGGAGCGCGTGCTGGTGCACGTACCGAGCCCCAACACCCGGACCTCGTGCACGGTGTTCTGGTCGATCGCCATCTCGCCGGGATTCCAAGGGCCGGCTCCCGACCAGCAGATGGCGTTCGCCGTCCGCGTCCTCGACGAGGATCGGGTGATGTGCGAGAACCAGCGTCCGCTCGAAGTGCCGATGCGCTCCGAGGCCTGCAGGTACGTTCCGGCCGATCGTCTGGCGCTCACCTACCGCAAGATGTTCGCTGGTTTCTGCGCTGCGGCCCCGGCCATCCCGGCGGATTCAGCGCCTGCGGCAGGGTGCGCACACCCGAGCGGCGCCGGAGCGGCGATCAGCGGCTGATCGGTTCGGCCCAGAAGCGCGAAGCCATGGTGTGCGCCTCGCCGGGATCGAGGTCGATGGACGCGTCGACCGCGTTGGCCGTCTCGACGCACAGCATCCGCGCCCAGTCGCGCTCGTCGCAGAAATCCGGATGCCGCGCGCCGACCTCGCCGGGATTCCACACCACCGTGGTGACGGACCCGCTCTTCTCGATGACGATGCGACGGTCGAAAGCCGGATCGATGATGGCGCAGCGTCCGGTGTGGCCGGTGTAGACGCGGTCGATCGGTCCGGCGATGGCGAGCCGGGGCGCGTCCTGCAGGAAAGGGCGCAGCGACCGCGTGTTGTCGAGGAAGCGCTGGCCGTCGAGTTCGTCGACGCCAACGCGACGGACATCGGAAACCGAGAAATAGGTATGGAACGCCTCGCGGTAGCGCACCGGCACGACGTCGCGGTTGATGGTTTCCAGACGGATCTCCAGCGCGCTGCCGACCGCGATGGTGCAGGTCAGGGTGAAGGGATGCGGCCACCATTTCTCCGCCTGCGTCTGGTCGAGCGAGAGGATCAGCGAGGTGCCATCGGGTCCCTGATCGATCCGGTCGAGCGTCCATGGCTGGTGCCGCGCGAAGCCATGGAACGGCTTGCCCGGATTGGCGGAGAACCATGGCCAGCAGATCGGAATGCCGCCGCGGAACATCGACCCGGGATCGAAGGTCCCGGCGCTCGTCCACCACAGCAGGTCGCGCTGCCCGCGCGGCACGAACGAGGCGACCTGCGCGCCGACCAGCGAGATCTCGGCGGCCGCATGCGCATTCGCGACCGCGACCCGGGGCAGTCCCGCGCTGTCCTGATTGAACGAGACCGTCCCCGGAACGGCGAATCGCCGTTCGAGTTCCGTGATCGCGGTCACCGGGCGGCGCGCGCGCGCAAGAGCGACGCGCGTGCCTTTGCCAGCCAGCGGGCGTTCTTGGGGAAATCCTCGAAGCTCTTCAGCGGACGCAGCAGCGCGCCGGCGGCATCGGCGCCCACGGTCTGCAGCAGGGCGTAATCCTGCAGCGATTCGGCGAACACCTCCCAGCGGATCGAATCGATCGGACCATCGGGACCGGGATAGACGCAGAATGTGTCCCCGTACGGCCAGCCCGGCCAGTTGCCGGCGTCGCTGACGGTGAAGGGATCGATGAGCTGCCGGGACTGGCGTTTGTACCAGTAGTTGTAGCCCCAATGGAGAAACAGCTTGGACTCGAAGCGGTAGAACAGCCAGCCGCTCATGCGGATCTTCGCCAGCGGGGTGTCCATCAGCCGGTTCAGGAACCTGCCGCGCGGGTTGCAGCAGAAATAGGTGCCGCAGGCGATGCCTTCGGCGATGAACTGCAACGTGGTCTCGATCGATGGGATCGGCAGATCGACGAGCCCCAGGCGTCCGAAGGCGATGTCGGACAGGGCGTCCATGGTCCGCATCCACGGCGCGAGATCGCGCAGCACCTGGCGGGCCTTGCCGTAGCTCACGACGTGGTCGGCTCCGTGCGGCTCGTCCGACACGTGGAAGAACGAGCGCTCGAGGATGCCTTCGCGGTCGAGGAAGGCCTTCAGCTCGGGGAGGAACTGCGCGAGGAACGCGCGGTAGGTGTCCGAGGTGGCCTCGGTTTCGGGCGGCCACAGCAACTGCTCGTCGAAACCCTGGCCCATATAGATGCGGATCGCGTTCTTGCAGCCCCACTGCGTGAAGAAGTGCGTCCATTCGAAATGAGCGATGCCGACCTCGCGGGCGAGGTCGACCCAGCGCTTCACGTCGCTCCAGTCGAAAAGGTAGCCGCCGCCCTCACGACGCGCGATCTTCAACAGCTGCGTCGGGCGCTTCACCCCATCGAGCGGCGGCGTGAACACCGGGACGTAGATGCAGTCCTGGAAATGCTCGGTCAGGTTCCGCAGGTAGGGACGCATGATCGTCCAGAACGGCTCCGAGAACGGCTGCACCTGATAGAAATCGCAGATGGCGTCGGCATAGAACCACTGC
>JACDEN010000242.1 GCA_013816415.1 Planctomycetota bacterium | reverse complement strand
CCGCCGAACCGGCCGCGGGGACGCGCCGGATCGGCGCCGGATGACCCGCGCCCGCCCGAGGGTGTGCCGCGCGACGCCGATTTGCCGCCGTGACCGGGTTTGCCGGATCGGCGACCGCGGTCTCCGCGCCCATCGGATCGCTGTTCCCGAGCCATCACTCCCCCATCCGGTCGAGGAATTCCTGCATCGGCACTTCGCGCATCCCGTCCGGCATCGTGAAGCGCATGGTCTCCTCGGTGATCATCGGCAGGGCGGACAGCTGCTTGAGCACGAAGGTGGTCTCGGTCGCATCGTCGGGGATCGCCAGACGCATCCGGGTAGCGCGGTGGCATTCGTCGAAGGCGCGGTAGCGGTCGTAGGTGCAGGTGGCCGCCAGCGCGCCGTCCGTGCGCAGCAGTCGCTTGGTGCGGACGAACCAGGTCTCGGGATCGATCTCGAGCTCGGCGACGAGATCAGGTCCCGATGGGCAGGTGAACACGTCCGCCTTCGCTCCGGTGATATAGGGGCCGCGCATCGGCATCGGCCCATCGGACAATTCCGCTGAAAGCAGGTGCAGATCCGCCAACCACACCGGAGGGGGTCGGGCGCCATCCACCGGCGCCTTGGGATCGGCATGCACCATCACGCGCGCCCGCGGCAGGAAGGCGGCGAGCGTGCCGTCGGCGGCGATCAGCGCCGAACAGAAATCGACGTCGAACTTGCTGGCCAGGATGCGGGTGCGGCCGTCGGCCGCGCACCACACGTTCAGCTTGAAGGTGGTGGTGTCCTGCTTCGGCGGCTTGACCAGGATGATCACATCGGCCGTCAGCGCCTGCGTCTGTCCATGCGCCCGCGCCACCTCGACCGCCATCGCGGTTGCATCCAGTCCAGCGGCCTGCTGCTTCACCGGCTGCGCCCTCGGACATCCCGCCAATGCCAGCATCACCGCCAGTACCACTGCGATCATGCCCACGACGTCGGACGTCGGACGTCGGACGTCGGACGTTCTCATATCGCCTCGGCGACGAGATCGTACGCGCTGCTGCCGTTGACGCGCACCGTCGCCCAGTCTCCGACCGCGAGCGACTCGCCGTGGACGATGGTGACGCCATCGACCTCGGACGCCTGGCCATAATGGCGGCAGGCGAAGACCCCGAAATCGCGCTGGGCGTCGACCAGGACCTTGAGCTCCTTGCCGCGCCAGCGCTGCAGCCGCTTGCGATGGAGCTTCTTCTGCTGCGACATGAAGGCGTGATGGCGGGCGGTGATGGTGTCGGCGTCGATCTTGTGCTTCATCTTCTCGGCCGTGGTGCCGTCCTCGTCGCTGTAGGCGAAGCAGCCGACCGAGTCGAACTGCTGCTCGCGGGCGAACGCCATCAGCTGCTCGAAATCCTCGTCGCGTTCGCCGGGAAAGCCGACGATGAAGGTGGTGCGCAGCACGACCTCCGGCATCGCCGAGCGGATGCGCGTCAGACGCTCGGTGATCTGGGCGCGGTCGGTGCGCCGGCCCATGGCGGCGAGGGTGCGGTCGGAGCCGTGCTGGATCGGCATGTCGACGTATTTGACGACGTTCGCGGTCTCGGCCATGGCCGCGACCAGGTCGTCCGAGAAGTCGTTGGGGTAGCAGTAGTGCAGCCGGATCCACGACTCCGGCGCGGCCGCCGCGACCGCTCGCACCAGCTGCGGCAGCTGCCGTTCGCCGGTGAGGTCCTGGCCGTAATAATCGAGATGCTGCGAGATCAGGTTGATCTCCTTGACCCCGCGCGCGGAGAGCACCTGCGCCTGGGTGACCAGGTCGGCGAAAGGCCGCGACCGGTGCTTGCCGCGGAACAGCGGGATGGCGCAGAAGTTGCAGGTGTTGTCGCAGCCTTCGGCGATCTTGAGGAAGGAGAAATGCGGCGGGGTCAGCTGGCTGCGCTGATCGTGGCGCAGACGGTGTTCCGGGATGTCCGGGAAGTGGCTGCGCACCACCGCCGGGAAGCGGTCGTAGTCCTTGAACACCACCCACTGGTCGACCTCGGGCATGTCGGCTGCGAGCTCGGCGCGGTAGCGCTCGGTGAGGCAGCCCGCGACCATCAGCTTGGCGCCGGGTTTGCGGCCCTGGGCGGCGGCCAGGATATGGTCGATCGACTCCTTCTTCGCCCCTTCGATGAAGGCGCAGGTGTTGATCAGGACCAGGTCGGCCTGATCGAGCCGATCGGTCAGCGCGAAGTCGACGGAATGCAACGCCGTCACCAGATCTTCGCTGTCTGCGAGGTTCTTGGAGCACCCGAGGCTGATCAAGGCGGCGTGACGGGGCATGAGCCCCCCAGTGTCGCATTTTTCCCCAGAAGTCCATGGAATCCTCGAGCAAACCAGGCTTCGGCCGGCGAAAATGGGGAGGAACCGCCACGGCGCCACGACGCCACGTGGGAGGGGCAGTCGACCATCCGCGTCAAGCGCCGGTGGGTCTCCACGTTCGTGTCCCGTGGCGTCGTGGCGCCGTGGCGGTTCCTGTCGGGTTGGACGACGCCGGTGTTGCGAGAGAGCACACCTTGACGATCGCGTGCGAGCTGGCTAACTCGCGCTGCTGGGAGCCGTCGGTGAAGAAAGATGTGCCGGGCCTGACGTTGCGGATGGCGACCGCCGAAGACGCGGCGCTCCTCGACGACATGATCGGCGCGTTCGCCGCCTATGAGCGCCTGCCGAACCAGTCGACGGCGGAAGCGGTGCGGGCGGAATTCACCCGGCCCGACCGCGTGGTCGAGGCGGTGCTGGCGTTCCTCGACGGCGTGCCGGTCGGCTTCGCGGTCTTCTTCCAGACCTACTCGACGTTCATCGCCAAGCGCGGCCTCTACCTCGAGGACATCTACGTCAAAGAGGATTTCCGCAATCGCGGCATCGCGACCGCGATCCTGCGCAACCTCGCGCGGGTCGCCCTCGAGCGCAACTACGGCCGCGTCGAGTTCACGGTGCTGCTGTGGAACACCATCGCGATCGAGTTCTTCGAGACGCTGGGCGCCACGCCGACCAGCGCGTGGACGACCTACCGCCTGAGCGGCGAATGGCTGACGCGTCTGGCGAAGGAATCCCAGTAAGCCGGGCTCAATAGGTCGTCGGCGGCTTGCCGTCGGCTGGCTTTTCCTCGGCCGGCTTGGCGTCGCCCTCGTCGCCGTCGTCATCGTCCCGGCCGGCGCCAGGAACGGCGATGGTGACATCGGGCAGACGCTTGTCGGCCTGCCAGAGATTTCCGACGAGGATGTCGTAGGCGTAGTCGCGCACGCGCGGCCGCGGTTCGAGCGTCCAGCGCAGATCGAGTTCGACCTGGGTATGCGCGGGGATCTCGGTCAAGCTCGCCGCCGTGTAGGCCCCTTCGCGGCGCCGCACATCAGCGCTGTAGTCGCGTCCCAGGATGCGCACGCGGAATCCCGTCAGGGTGTCGCCGAGGTTCTTGAGTCCGACCGGCAGGTCGCTGGTGTTTTCGAGGCGGATGCGCGCCGAGATGCGGTCGGAGGCCCGGTCGAGGCTGAGCGCCTGCGCGGCGAGGATGCCGTTGGTGCCGTGCGGCGGCAGGACGCTCTTCGGCCCGGACGCCACCGGATCGTGATGCTTCTCCTTGGGCCGGTCGCCCTGGCACGCGGCGAGCAGGAGGGAGCACAGCACCAGGGTCGGCAGTCGCATACGTCCTCGTTCATTCATTTCTTGGTTTCGGGCGACGAGCTCAGCACCAGGTCGTCGACCTTCTGGTCGTCGACGAACAGGTTGGTGATCTGGATCTTCCACGCATACGAATCACCGTTGAGTTTCGGATCGAATTTGAATTTCACCTCGAGATCGGTGATCATTCCCGGCGCGAGCTCGGTGAGCTTCGCCCCGGCGGCCTTGGTGAATTTGAATTTCCCGCCCTCGGCGGGGATATCGCGGTCGCCGATCTTGGCGCGGAAGCCGCCGATCTTCTCACCCTCGGCGTTCTTGAAATGGATGGCCTTGGCCCCGGTGTTCGTGAGCGACAGCGTGCCGATCAGCCAGCGGTCGTTCTGCTTGGTGATCGCGATCGACGCCTTGAGGCCGGCGGCGTTGGTGACCGGCTCGATGACGGCGCCGGCGATGGTGCCGATGACGGCCAGGACGAGGGCGGCGACGCGGAGGACGACGGGCATGGCGGACTCCCCAACCGGTGTTTTCCGCAAGGATGGAGCGCCTGGATGAGGGCGCAAGGCGGTCCAGCCGCGGCGGGGGGCTGTCCGGCGCAGCTGGCGCGGCTGTGGCTCGGCGGTATCGTGGCCGGTTCGGAACCCGCCATGGCCCCACCCCGCCTGAAGCCCAGCGCGCAACTCGCCAACGTCCGCTACGACATCCGTGGACCGCTGGCCCGGCGCGCCCTCGAGCTCGAGAAATCCGGCACGCCGATCATCAAGCTGAACATCGGCAACCCCGGCGCCTTCGGCTTCGCGATGCCCGAGCATCTCCGCCGTGCGGTGATCGACCACGTGCCGCAGAGCGAGGCCTACTCGCATCAGAAGGGCATCCTCTCGGCGCGCGAAGCGGTGGCCGAGCAGCAGCGCGCCCGCGGCGTCGCCGTCTCGCCCGACGACGTCTTCATCGGCAATGGTGTCAGCGAACTGATCATGATGGCGCTGCGCGGCCTGCTCGACGACGGCGACGAGGTGCTGGTGCCCAGCCCCGACTATCCGCTGTGGACCGCCGCGGTCACCATCAACAGCGGCCGCGCGGTCCATTATCCGTGCCCCCGCGACAACGGCTTCCTGCCCGACATCGATGCGCTGCGGAAACTGGTGACCAGCCGCACGCGCGCCCTGGTCATCATCACCCCGAACAATCCGACCGGAGCGGTCTATCCGCGTCAGCTGCTCGAAGCGATGGTCGCGCTCGCCGAGGAGCACGGCCTGCTCGTGCTCTCCGACGAGATCTACGACCAGATCCTCTATGACGGCGCACAGCACGTGCCGCTCGCCACCCTGGTGACCAAGACCCTGTGCGGGACCTTCGCCGGGCTGTCGAAGGTCCATCGCGGCTGTGGCCTGCGCGTGGGATGGCTATCCTTCAGCGGCGCGCGCGCTGCCGCAGATGAGTACCTGCTCGCGCTCGACCTGCTGGCCAGCCTGCGCCTGTGCGGCAACATCACCGGGCAATGGACGGTGGCAGCCGCCCTGAAAGGGCCCGACACCATCTCGGCGCTGACTTCGCCCGGCGGCCGGCTGTACCAGACGCGCGCGGCGATCATCGCGGGCGCGCGCAAAAGCGCCTATCTCGACGTGGTCGCGCCGCAGGGCGCGATGTATGCGTTCGTGCGCGCGCGGCGCGAC
>JACDEN010000241.1 GCA_013816415.1 Planctomycetota bacterium | reverse complement strand
CCTGCTCGCCGCCCGCTGTGCGCGTCTGGCGCTGTGCGCGCGGCGCCTCGATCGCCTGCACCAGCTCGGACTGGGCGAGGGCGCGATCTGCATCGAAGCCGACGTCGCGGTGGCCGCCGACTGCGAGCGCTTCGTCGCCGAGAGCCAGCGCGCACTCGGCCGCATCGACACCCTGGTCTGCAACGCCGGCTATGGTTTCGTGCGGCCGATCGCCGACACCACGATGGAGGAATGGGACCGCATCCTGCGCACCAACCTCCTCGGCACTGCCGCCTGCATCCGCGCGGCGATCCCGGCGATGCGCGTCCAGGCGCAGCGCGGCGCCTGGCGCGGCCAGGTGATGATCGTCTCGTCGGCGCTGGCGCGACGCGCGAAGCCGGATTCGGGCGCCTACAGCGCGACCAAGGCCGCCCAGCTGTCGATCGCCGAGGCGCTGCGCCTCGAACTCGACGATGCCAAGATCGCCGTCACCAGCGTCCATCCGGTGAACACCGCGACGGAATTCGGCGAGGTCGCCGAGCGCGTCAGCGCCCAGCCCTGGCGGCGCTCCGTCCGTGACGCGGTGCAGACCGCCGACCAGGTCGCCGAGGCGATGGTCCGGGCGATCGTGAAACCGCGTCCCGAGGTGTGGCCGGACCGCGCATCGCGCTGGGCCCTCGGCCTGGCGGGCCTGATGCCCGGACTGGTCGACAACATCATGCGTCGGCGCTACGGCCGCTGACCCGTCGAGGGGACGCGACAGCAGAGTTGGACGCGGCCAGGTCGATCCAGGCCGCAGCCGCCGGATGGCTGAGGCGATGTCGAATGATCGCTCGCCCGCTGTGCCGCCTGTCGGTGCCAGCGGCACATTGCGGCCTGCCCGGGCCCCGGGATTGGTACGGCGATTGCCAGTGGAGTGGTGGCTGCCACCCCGTGGCGCCGCTGGGCCAGGGGACTATCCTGCGCCGACCAGTCCCTCGCACCGTCCAAAGGATCGCCATGCGACATCTCTCCTTCCTGACCTCCACCTGCCTCGGCATCTCGCTGCTGTGCGGACCTTCGGTGGTCGCCGAGACCGCCGCCGGCGCCCCGCCCGCGAAGGCCGAGGTCGAAGCCCTGATCGACCAGGCCCAGACCTGGTTGCTGTCGAAGCAGCAGGCGGACGGAGCGTTCGTTCCTGGCAACCACTTCGTCATCGGCATCACCGGCCTCGCCGCCGAAGCGCTCAGCCGCCAGCCCAAGGGCATCCCGGCCGATGACGCGCGCATGGCCAAGACCTTCGCGCTGCTGAAGTCCAGCCAGCAGCCCGATGGCGGCATCTACAACAAGGACGAGGGCCTCGGCACCTACGGCACCTCGATCACGCTCATGGCGTTCGTCGCTGCCGGCAAGATCGACCAGGAGAAGGAATTCGTCAAGAAGGCGCAGGGCTACCTGTTCGGGCTCCAGGCGAAGCAGGGCAAGAACAAGGGCGGCATCGGCTACGATCAGGATGACGGTCCCGACGCGCAGGATGTTCCGAACACCTCGTTCGGCGCGCAGGCGTTGAAGGCCAGCGGCGTACCGTCGTCGGACGAGCACCTGCAGGAAGCGATCAAGTTCCTCGAGAAGTGCCAGAACCTGTCGTCGGTGAACAAGGCGCCGTGGGTCAACAACGATGGCGGCTGCGTCTACAATCCCAACGAGAGCAAGGCTGGCGGCAGCTTCCAGGAGGACCCGGCCAAGCCGGCTGACCCGAATGCCAAGCTGACCAGCACCGGATCGATGACCTATTCGCTGCTGTCGACCTACCTCGCGCTCGACCTCAAGACCGACGATCCGCGCGTCGCCGCGGCGCTCGGCTACGTGAAGAAGAACTACCGCTTCGACGCCAATCCCGGCATGGCCGCCGGCAACGAGCACCAGGGCCTGTTCTACTACTACGCCTTCATGTCCAAGACGATGGAGCTGCTGAAGGCCAAGGATCTCGATGTCGCCGAAGGCAAGAAGGCCGACTGGCGCGCCGACCTCTTCAAGGCGATCAAGGACCAGGCGAAGGTCGTCCCCGTCGGCGACGCCAAGGGCGCGATGTGGATGAACGACGCCAACCGCTGGGGCGAAGGCATGCCGCATCTCGCGACGTGCTACATGCTCAAGGCGCTGAAGGCGATCGACGCATCGTTGTGAACGATCGACGTCCGGAGTCCGGAGTCCGGAGTCCGGAGTCGACGGCCGATCTCGAACGCGCCATCGCGGCCATCCGCGGTGGCGCGCTCGTTGGTATGCCGACCGAGACGGTGTACGGCCTCGCGGCGAACGCGCTCGATGCGCAGGCGGTGGTGCGGGTGTTCGCGGCCAAGGGGCGGCCGACCTTCGATCCCCTGATCGTGCATGTCTCGGATGCGGCCCAGGCGTGGACGGTGGCCGAGCCGAGTCCACGCGCGACGCGCTTGGCAGCAGCGTGCTGGCCCGGCCCATTGACGCTGGTGCTGCCGCGGCGTGCGATCGTGCCCGACGTGGTGACCAGTGGGCTGGACACCGTGGGGGTGCGCTGTCCCGATCATCCGCTGGCGCTGGCGCTGATCCGCGGTGCCGGCGTGCCGCTCGCGGCGCCCAGCGCGAATCTCTTCGGCCGCATCAGTCCGACCACCGCCGAGCACGTGCGCGAACAGCTCGGCGATGCGGTGGCGGTGGTGCTCGATGGCGGCCCGTGCCGCGTCGGCATCGAAAGCACGGTGCTGCTGCCCGATCCCTCGCCGATCATCCTGCGCCCGGGCGGACTGACGCGCGAACGCCTCGAGGAGATCCTCAACGAACAGGTGGCGGTCGCGGATAACGCGCAGAGGCAGGGAGCGCTGCCGATGGCATCGCCGGGCATGCTAGCCAGCCATTACGCGCCGCGGACGCCGTTGACGCTGGTAACCGGCGCGTTTCCGGATGATACCACTGCGGCGGTGCTGTCGTTCCGCGGTGATGATCTGCCGACACGGCACCACGCGGTGGAGGTGCTGAGCGGACCGGGAGATCTCGCCGAAGCGGCGACCCGGTTGTTCGCGGCGCTGCGGCGGTTGGATGGCAGCGGGGCGACGGTCATCCATGCGCGTGGGGTTCCGGAGGAGGGGTTGGGATTGGGAATCAATGATCGCCTGCGACGGGCGGCGGGATTGGGGTGAGGATTGGCTTTGGCTTTGGCTTCAGCTTCAGCCTTTGAGCAGGGCGCGATTGAAACGGCGCGGAGCTGACCTTCGTCGGTGAAAAAGCTCGACTCGCGGCAACGCGGCACCCACTGACTGAAAGCTAAAGCTAAAGCTAAAGCTAAAGCCAACGCCAGAGCCAAAGCCAGAGCCACAATCAAACCCGAACTTCGATCGCCCCCCGCTCGAATCCATTCGCGGCCATCGGCTCTTGCCGCGTCATCCGCGCCATGCGCGCGATGACGCAGTCCGGGATCCGCTCGAGGCGGATGTTCCAGTCGGCAGCGATGTCATTGTAGTAGGCGCGCGCCAGGGCGATGCGGTCCTCGGTGTCGCGCAGCGAGCGCATCAGGCTCTGGAATCCGACGTCGGAGGTGAGCGTGGGATAGCGCTCCGCGAGCGCGATCACCGCGCCGGCGCACGCCCGGGGATCGGGGCCGGGGAGGCCGGGCGGCGTGACCATCAGCTGCGAGCGCATCAGCGCGAGCTCGGTCTGGGTATCGCGTTCGTGATCGCGCAGCCGTTCGACGATCGCGACCAGATTCGGCAGCAGATCGAAACGACGCTTGAGTTGCACATCGATGTTCGACCACGCCTGCCGCACGCGCTGGCGCAGTTCGACCAGGCCGTTGTAGACCATCCACATCCAGCCGACGCCCCAGCAGGCGAGGTAGCCGGCGAGGGACAGGCTCGCGGGGAGGAACCGCGCCGGGGGTTCGCGCTGGAGCACGCTGCCGATGATGAAGGGGGCACCCGCCGCAACGATCAGCCCGAGCAGTTCGAGCCCGAGCGCGGACCAGTAAAAACGCGACGACACACCCGCTTCCCCTCGCGCCGAGATCACGAACAGCGGCGCGAGGGGGTCGCGCGCGATCTCGGCAGCGACCACATCGGTGCGTTCGCGCGCCTGGCCGATGACGTAGAGCGGCGTGTCGATCGGGATCGCGCTTTCGGTGAAGCGGCGGCGGTGATCCGAGTTTCCCACCGCCTCGGCGGGTCCCTTCCCGTAGTACATCGGATCATCGGTCGTGCACTGCTGGTCCATGGTCGAGAGCGGCGTGACATCAGCGCCCTCGGGAACGACCTGGACCTCGCCGGCGTCGTCGCGCAGTATGAATGCCATCTGGTCGCCGCCCGAGGCGACGGTGGTCCAGCCGCTGTCGTGACGGACGCGCGTGCACGAGGTGCCTTTCGAGTCGGTGTAGCGCTCGACCACCGTGCGCGACCAGTGCTCATCGACCGACCAGCGGTGGTAGACGCAGGCGAGCTCCGCGAGCGGGCTGGTCAGCGGCTGCGCCGCCTGGGCCTTGCCGGCGAGTTCGACCAGCCCGATGAAGACTCCGGTGGTCTTCGACGTCGGCAGATCGTGGACCAGGCGCCAGCGGCGCTCGCAGCGCATCGCTCCCCAGATGCAGCCGAGCGCCGCCAGGACCGCGATCGCGGTGATCAGCAGCGCAATGGATTGCGGGGACATCAGGCGTCCCGCATCACTGGGCGATGGACGACGGATTCCCGCGCATCACGACTCCCACTCCTTCGCCATCTTGCGGAAGGCGGAGTACGCCTTGTTGGTGAATGCCGCGAGCTCGTAGGCCAGACGCGCGACATCCTTGCTGCCGCTGGCCGCCTCGGACGCGATCGCTCGGGTGCGCGCCTCGACGTCGCAGCGCAGTCCGCGCAGTCCGCGCACGTGGAAGCTCGCGAGCAGCATGCCCCACACCTTCGCCAGGCGCTCGAGCTCGGTCTGGCCGAGCGACGCGACATCGACGGTCCGCCGTGCGTGGCAGCGCGTGCGCACCAGATACGTGCTGGCGGGACCGTGGATGATGCGCTGGAACGGATCGCCGCCCATGGCGACGGTGAGCGCCGCATCGGGTCCCGAGGTCGGCGTGAACGGGTGGAGCTGGATCGATCGGCTGAGCGCACTCGGCGATCGTTCCTTGATCTCGAGCAGACGCAGGCGCCCCGCGGCCGCGGGCCGTGTGCCCGATCGTTCCGCGATCAGCACGAACCAGCGCCGGCGCCCGAGCGACGAGAGGCCGCCGGACGATCGGCGCGCGATGTCGAGCAGCGACACGCGCGTCGACGATCCGGCGAACGCATTGGTCAACGCCGGAAAGAAGAAGCCGCGCGCGGGCAGATCCTTGACC
>JACDEN010000007.1 GCA_013816415.1 Planctomycetota bacterium | reverse complement strand
GGCCAGCGCGTGCGCCGGGCTGCTCATGCGCTCGATGCTGCGCTCGCTCGACCCGCCGCAAGCCGCGCGCGCGGATGTGCCGACCGAGGCGCGCGCGTTCTCGCGCCAGGTGATCGGCGATCACCTATCGTATTCGAAATGGGCATCGGGGGTCTCGGTCACCGCCTGGCTGTGCGCGAACGTCCATTATTTCATCCTCACGTCGACTCCCGCCGGCCTCGCTGCGGTGGGATCGATGAAGATCCTCGACAACCTGCTGACGCCGTTCTACCAGTGCATCTCGGCGCTCGGGCAGTTCCTCATGCCGATGATCAGCACCCATGCCGACAATCCGCGCGGATTGGTCGCGCGCACCTGGATGGTCGCCGGCGTCTGGTCGGTCATCGCCGTCGGAGGGTACGCCGTCCTGTTCCTCTTCGGCGGCGATCTGCTCCGACTGCTGTTCGGGCCGTCCTTCACGCCGCTGACCCGTCCGCTCTCGGTGTTCAGCCTGGTGGTCTTCCCCTATGTCATCTCGATGGCGCTGATGATGGGATGCCGGGCGAAGGTCCGGACCGACCTCGTGTTCCTCTACCACATCCTGTTCTCGCTCGCCATCACCGGCGCCTACCTCTTCACCAGCCGTGGGCCGTTCGCTGCGGATGAGCTGATGGGGATCGTGTGGTCGAATCTGACGGTGCGGCTGCTGTTCCTGCCGGTCATCGTCCTGCTGTTCCTGCGCGCGGCCTATGGCCGTCGGGGTGCGGCGGTCGCCGGCCCCGCGGGTTCTCCCTGATGTGCGAGCCGAGGGACATTTCCCTACAAACCGAGGGTCTGATGAAGATGATGACGACGTTCGTACCGGCTCGTACCGGCGACGTGAGCGAGGTCCACCCATGATCGTGGTCGAGAATCGTTTTTCGGTGTTCAATGCCCTCCAGGCCTGGTACCCGGACGATCCACATGAAGTCGAGGCGCTGCTCGCTCGGGCGCCGGTGGTCACCGCGATGCAGTGCGAAACCAGCGTCGCCGACGCGCTCGACCGTTTCGCCTTCCGCCGCCGGCCGTTCCACACCTCGCTCGTCGATCTGAGGACCGACGAGGAGACGCTGTGGGGCCGGCTGGAAAAGAAGACCTGCCGCTACCAGATCAACAAGGCCCGCAAGCTCGCTCCCGAGGTCATGCTCAACGAGCACCTCGACGTCGCGCGGACGCTGATCCACGATTTCATCACCAGGCATCGCTTCCGTGCGCCGCTCGGCGACAAGGAATGGGAGCGCATCGTCGCGTGCTGCGATGTCTTCGTCGCCAAGCACCAGGGCAAACCGATGGTCGCGCACGTCATCCTCGCCGACACCCCGCATCGGGTGCGCGCGCTGATGAGCGCCACCGCCGACCGCGCCGACCCGGCCGAGCGCGGCGTCGTCGGCGCGCTCAACCGCTGGCTGCATTGGCATGAATTCTGCCATTACCGCACAGCCGGCGTCGCCACCTACGACCTCGGCGGCATCGTCACCGATCCGAACCTGCCCGAGTACTCGATCACCCAGTTCAAATCGCTCTTCGGCGGCACCGACGTCACCCATCAGGTGCTCCATCTGGCGCGCAATCCGCTGCTGCGTGCGGCGCTGCGCGCGGTCTCCAATCGCCGGTCGCGCCTGAAGGCGCAGCCGAGCCCGGCCAGGTCTGCTGATCATCCCACGGATCAGCCTGCGATGGCCGTCCCCCCGGCGCAGCCGCATGCCGTTTAAGCGCGCCATCAAATCAGTGATGACCGCCTGCTCGGCGCGGTGGTTCGCCCGCCGCGGCCGTCCGCGGCGCGTGGTGCTGTGCTACCATTCGATCCATCCGACGAACCGTTTCGCCTCCGCCTCGCCCCAGGCCTTCACCGAGCAGCTGACCTGGCTCAGGCAGGCCTGCGACGTGGTGCCCTTCTCGCGCATCACCGCTGCCCGCGCCGACGACGCCAAGCCGGCGGTCGCGATCACCTTCGACGACGGCTATGCCGACAACCATGACGTCGCGCTGCCGATCCTCCACGATCTCGGCCTGGGCGCGACGTTCTTCGTTACCGCCGGATTCGTCGATCGCGATCCCGCGGTGCTCGAACATTTCCAGCGCGACCGCGGCGCCTCCCTCGAGGAGATCGCGCCGCTGACCTGGGAGCAGGTCGCCGGCCTGCGGTCCGCGGGCATGGACATCGGCGCACACACCTGGAGCCACGCCAATCTCGCGCAGCTGCCGGCGCCCGAGGTCGAGCGCGAGCTGCGCCGATCGAAGGAGTTGCTCGAAGAGCGGCTCGGTGCCGAGGTCGCGACCATGGCCTATCCTTACGGCAAGCGCGATCGCCATTTCACCGACGAGACGATGCGCATCGCGGCCTCGGTCGGCTATGAAAGCTGTGCCGCGGTGCTCTTCCGCGGGGTAACCGATAGCGACGACCGCCACGCGATCCCCCGCTTCTTCATCAATGGCGGCGACGATCTGCGCTCGCTGCAGGCGAAGGTCCGCGGAGATTGGGATGTGATCGGCTGGTGGCAGGAATCGTCGCCGCGGTGGGCCGCTCGTCTGGTCTCTCCCTCCGATTTCGCGCAGGAGGCGGTACGCGCATAATCCACTGGTACCCGCATGTGCTCGGTGGAGGCGGCGTCGCCAACGCGGTCATCGGGCTCGCCAACGCCCAGGCCGAACTCGGCGCCGAGGTCCTCATCACCGGCAAGGAGGCTCCCGGCTACCATCTTCCGCCGCTGGTCCATCCGTCGATCCGCACGCATTTCTGGCGCCAGCGCGCCAGCACCTTCCTCGGCCGCATCGTCAGGCCGGGCCCGCGTCCGGCCGAATTCGATGCGCTGCGCCAGTTCAAGCCCGATGTCGTGCATGTGCACGGCGAATTCAATCCCGACAACCTGTGCGTGGCGGCGCGCATTGACTGCCCTCTGGTCGTCAGCCCCCATGGCTGCTTCCATCCCGGCGTCTTCGACAAACGGCGTTCCAGCCAGAAGCGCCTGTATTTCCGCCTCGCGCGCCGGCTGCTGTACCGGCATGCAACGATGCACGCCAGCAGTCCGCTCGAAGCGACCCATATATCCGCCCTGCTGCCGAACCAGAACGTGTACTGCGCGACGCTCGGGCCGGGCGTTCAGTCGCCGGCGGCGGTCGGTGCCGCGCGGGAGCTGCGCAGCCCGGGGCCGAAACTGGTCTTCGTCGGGCGGCTCGACATCTACACCAAAGGACTCGACATCCTGCTCGAGGCCTTCGCCATCGCGCGCCGTGGGCAGCAGGCCCGATCGGCGACGCTGCATCTCGTCGGCAGCGATCAGTGCGGTTCACGACGCCGACTCGAATTGCTGGTGAAATCCCTGGAGCTGTCCGACCACGTGACCTTCCACGGGCAGGCGTCTCCGGCCGAGGTCGCGCGCTTCCTCGCCGACGCGGACGTCTACGTGCAGCTGTCACGTCATGAGGGGTTCGGACTGAGCGTCGTCGAGGCGCTGTTCGCAGGCCTGCCTGCGGTGCTCAGCGACGGCATCGGCGTGGTGTCGTATCCCGAAGTGAGCGGTCTTCCCCATGTGCTGGTGGTGAAGCCGGAGATCGAGGCGGCGGCGCAGGCGATCGCCCGCGCGATCGCCGATCGCGCGCTGCTGCGCGAACAGGCCCTGACGCATGTGAACGCCCTTCGCGATTTCTTCTCATGGGAAAGCACCGCGGCGCAGCAGCTGGTACAGTACGGCACGATCGCGCGGCCTTCCATCTCCGATGATCCGTCGGCTCCAGCGGTCGACGCGACTCCTGGCCGCGGCTCGCCGGTCGGTTCCGCGGGAAGATGAGCCGGTCAATTCCGTAGGAAGATGAGATAGACGGCGAGTGCCGCCAGCGATAGGCCGAGCAGCGCCCACGGGATGACGCCGGTGCCGACCGCGCGCCGGGCTTCATCGTCGAGCACCATGCTCGACGGCGTCTGCATCGGCGGCAGCACGGGCAACGGACTGAGGTGCTTGCGCTTGATCGGCAGCTGCTCGGTGACCGCCCGCAGCATCGGCGCATTCGCCGGCGCTGACACCGGCGCCGGTTCGTAGACCTTCGAGGCGCTCCGGGTGACCGTGGTCTCGGATCTATCAGGCGTGGGAATCGTCGCCTGAGCGCTGTCGCGCAGATCGCGGTGCTTGGCCCGGATGCGCGTGCTGATGGCGTCGCGCTTCAGATCGTCGTTCAGCGGTTCGGATTCGGCAGACCTGTCCTCGTCGGGTGTCGGGTGGCGGTCGGTCAGCGGCTTCTTGACCCCGGTCTTGAGGACCAACGGCTTGCGCAGGAACTGCGGAGCGGAGTGGGAGCTCACGGCGAGCGCGGTGATCGCCTCGGAGCACGCATTGATCAGCGCCTCGTAGGTCAGGAAGCGCTTGTCCACATCCTTCGCCATCGCCATCCCGATCAGGTCCCGGGTCAGCGGATTCAGGCTCGGGACCTTCTGCGACGGATCCGGGATCGGCTCGGTCAGGTGCGCGCTCATGATGGTGCCGGGGCTCGACCCGGTGAACGGCGTCACTCCGGTCAGCAGGTGGTAGAGCGTCGCGCCGAGTCCGTAGATGTCCGAGCGGCAGTCGAGCGTCTCTCCGCGCACCTGTTCGGGCGACATGTAGAGGGGGGTGCCGATCGTCATCCCGGTCTGGGTCAGCCGCTCGTCCTTCTCGTTGGTGGATTTGGCGAGGCCGAAATCGATCAGTTTCGCCACGTCGTCCTCCGGGAACATCCCGCCGGAGGAATGGCTGCGCAGGATCAGGACGTTCTCAGGCTTGATGTCGCGGTGGATCAGTCCCGATTGCGCATAGACGTGCGCCAAGCCTTCGGCGACCTGTCGGGCGATCCGCAGCGCGTAGAGTTCAGGCAGCGCCTTGTAGTCGCGCAGCAGAGTCATCAGGCTCGGACCATCGATGTATTCCATCGCCAGATAGAAGTGCCCACTGCACTCGCCGCTTTCGATCACCTCGGCGACATTCGCATGCTTGATGCCGGCGAGCGCATGGGTTTCGCGCTGGAACCGGCTGACGAAATCGCCGTCGTCGGCCAATCGGACGTTCAGCGTCTTGAGCGCGCACTCGCGTCCGGTCGCGGTATGCGTTGCGAGGTAGACGATGCCCATGCCTCCTGAGCCGACCTTCTTCAGGATGCGGAAATGCGGAAGGTTCTGCTGCGTCGCCGCCAGCGTATCGAGTTCACCGGCCTGTTCGCGGGTCAGCACCTTCGCATCGACGAGGAACTGCGACAGCCGCGAACGCCCGGCCGCCGGCACTGGCGCCGGGTACGACATCAGCGAGATGCGCGCGCGATCGATGTGCGACTGGCTCGACCATCCGCTGGCGATGATGGTCGGCGACATCGCGTCCAATTGGGTCGCGATCGATCGGGATTGGGTGGATGTCTCGGCCATGCGTGCCTGAGTACTGATACTACAGAAACCACGTCACCGAAAGGACGGGCCTGAACGTACGATTCGGCTGAAGTGTCACCGGTGGTGGCACTTACGGACGGCCTCCGGGCAATCATCGGCTGATGGGACTTGCCCTGGAGGCGCGATTGGCGTAGCATTTGCTTGTAGGTCGCCGCCCGACGGCCCGCCTTGCGGCGCAAGCGTCTTGCTGTTCTGGAGATACGATGGCCCTGCATCTCGGCCAGAACCTCAACATGCGGATGGAGCAGAAGCTCAAGCTCACTCCGCAGATGATCCAATCGATCGAGATCCTCCTGCTGCCGCAGATGGCGCTTGAGGAGCGCATCATGTCCGAGGTCGAGAGCAATCCCGCCCTCGAGATGCTCGACGGTCCCGATGCCGATGCTCCCGACCAGCCGGCGGTGATGGATGAGCGCGGCGCGCCCAACGTCGACGGACCGAAGGACCCGTTCCCCGACGAGGACCTCGACTGGTTCAAGCGGCGTGCGAACCGCGGCGACGACGCGCCGGACAAGATGGAGGCCCTGGCGTCGACGCCTGAGAAGCCGCCCGCGCTCGCCGACCATCTGCTCGACCAGCTGCGCTTCCAGGACATGCCGGCCGAGGTCCGCGAGCTGATCCCCGATCTGTGCTGGCAGCTCGACCGCCGCGGGTACCTCGAACAGCCGCTGAGCGAACTGTTCGCCGAGGAGAAGCTCGAACTCGCGGAGCAGGCATGGGAATTCGTCCGCGGCTGCGATCCCGCGGGCATCGGCGCGCGTGATCTCAAAGATTGCCTGATGCTGCAGCTGGTGCGCGAGCCGGGCGACAATTCGTTCGAGATGATGCTGATCCGCGACCACCTCGACGACGTGCTGAAGAACCGCCTGCCCGCGATCGCTTCGGTGCTCGGCGTCGATGTCGAACGCGTCCAGGAAGGCGTGCAGGTGATCGCCACCCTCGATCCGAAGCCCGGGCTGCCCTATGCCAGCGGCGGCAACCAATATGTGGTGCCCGATGTGGTGGTCGAACGCGACGAAGCCGGGGAATGGATCGTCAGCGTGCCCGACGGACACCTGCCCAAGGTGCAGGTCAGCCAGTCGTACTGGCAGCTTTATGACAGCAACTCGGTCGACCCCAAGGAGCGCGCCTTCCTGAAGGACAAGCTCTCGGGCGCGAAGTTCATCGTCGATGCGGTGGCGCAGCGCAAACGCACCCTGCTCAAGATCGTCAGCGAGATCATCAAGCACCAGACCGCGTTCCTCGAGCAGGGGCCCGAGCATCTGCGGCCGCTGATGCGCCAGAACATCGCCGACATCATCGGCATGCACGTGGCCACGGTGAGCCGCGCGGTGAAGGACAAGTACATCCAGACCCCGGGCGGCGTCATCCCGCTGGCGAGCTTCTTCTCGGGCGGCATCGCCAACCAGGACGGCAGCGAGGCCGAGAGCTCGAAGGCGGTGAAGCTGCGCATCCAGAAGCTCATCCAGAACGAGGATGCGAAGAATCCGCTCTCCGACCAGGAGATCGCGGATCTTCTCGACAAGGACGGCCTCGACATCAGCCGGCGCACCGTGACCAAGTATCGGATCGCCGACGGCATCCCCTCCACCCGTCAACGCCGGTCATTCTGATCCATGCTGCGCGTGCTCGCGTCCGTGCTCGCACTCGCCGCCATGCATGGCGTCCTCGCCGCCGAGGACGAGGAGCTTCCACCCGCCGAAGCGGACCCGATGGATGTCCCGATGGTCGAGGACATGGAACTCGGCGGCGAGGCTGAGGCGGAAGCGGGAGCCGTGGCCGGCGACGCCGAGCCGGTGGTGATGCCCGCGGGATTCTCGGCGGCGGTCGAATCGGTTGGAGCAAGCCTTGCCGGGCGCGACGCCCCCGCATCGCCCGCGCGCGAGGCCGCCTACGTGTTCGTGTGGGAGGACTACCACTCGGTGGTGGTGGTCCAACCCGGTTCGGGACTGATCAGGCCCGCGCTGGTCATCACCTATCAGGGGTCTGGCGACAATGTCGCGGTCGCCTACCGCGCGATGGCGTTCCGCGACGTGCGCGGCGTGCTGCACATCGACGCGCGCAACGCGTTGCTGAGCGGCCCCCAGAGCCGCAACTGGTCGCCCGACAGCTTCCTCTTCCTGTCGCCGAGCGTGGTCTCGACCCTCGACGACCAGAACCGCGCGCAGAGCGGCGTGCTCACCGGCGTCATCCCGTCCGGACAGGACGAGTACCGATCGCTGCTGATGACGGCGGAAGCCATCGTCGAAGGCTCCTCCTGATCGCTCTGGCGATGTTCGCCCGCTGACACCTATCCGTGGATGATCCGACCCTGGCAATCCAGGGCCGCTTCCTTGATCGCCTCCGAGAAGGTCGGATGGGCGTGGCAGGTCCGCGCGATGTCCTCGCTGGATCCGCCGAAGGACATCACCGCGGTGATCTCCGCGAGCAGATCCGACGCGCGCGGGCCGAGGATCGCCGCGCCCAGCACGCGATCGGTGGCCGCGTCGGCGATCAGTTTGACGAAGCCGTCGGATTCGCCGGCGGCCTTGGCGCGGCCGTTGGCCGCGAAATTGAAACGGCCGACCCGGACCTTGGTGCCGCGCTTCGCGGCGTCGCCCTCGGTCATGCCGACGGTCGCGACCTCGGGCCAGGTGTAGACCACGTTCGGGATCAGGTCGTGGTCGAGGGTGTTCTTCTGTCCGGCGATCAGTTCAGCCACCGCGATGCCTTCCTCCTCGGCCTTGTGCGCGAGCATTGGTCCGGCGATGAGATCGCCGATGGCGAAAACGCCGGGGATGTTGGTGCGGAAGTCGCGGTCGGTGGCGACGCGCTTCTTGTCGTCGAGTTTCACTCCGGCCTGCTCGAGCCCGTCGCTCAGCGGCCGACGGCCGACCGCGACCAGGACCTGGTCGCCAGGCAGGCGCAGCGCCGTGCCGGTCTTGTCCGTCGCGAGCAGGGTCGGTTTTCCGGCGGCCATCTCGACGCCCGTCACCTTGGTCTCGAGATGGATTTCGAGGCCCTGCTTGGTGAGGACCTTCTGCAGTTCGCGCGCGACGTCGGGATCGAGGAACGGACAGAGCTGCGGCAGGAACTCGATCACCGTCACCTGTGCTCCCAGACGCGACCACACCGATCCCAGCTCGAGTCCGATGACTCCGCCGCCGACCACCAGCAACTTGCCCGGGACGCGGTCGAACGCGATCGCCTGATCGCTCGAGACGATTGCGGATCCATCATAACTAAGGAATGGCAGCGCGATGGGCACCGAGCCCATGGCCAGGACGACATGCTTGGCGTGGTGCGTCTCCGTCTTCCCGTCCCCCGCCGTGACCTCGACCGATCCAGCTCCGAGCAGCCGGCCGGTGCCGGTGAGGACCGTCACCTGGTTCTTCTTCATCAGATACGAGAGTCCATCGACCAGCGTGGAGACCACCTTGTCCTTCCGCTTCATCATCCGCCCCACGTCGATCGCCGGCTTCCCGACGTCGATACCGTGCTCGGCGAAATGCCTGCTGGCGTTGGCGAAGTGCTCCGACGAGTCGAGCAGCGCCTTGGAGGGGATGCAGCCGACGTTGAGGCAGGTGCCGCCGAGCCTGACCTTGCCGGCGTTGGCGCGCTTCTCGACGATCGCGACCTTCAGTCCGAGCTGGGCAGCGCGGATGGCGCAGACATAGCCGCCGGGACCAGCGCCGATGACGATCAGATCGAATGCAGGCATGGTGATCATTTTCCGGGGGGTGGGGGAGCCGGGATAGACCGCGCGCCGAGACGCGCAGCACGGTCCAGCGTCCGGCTCACAATCCGAGCAGCATCTTCTCGGGAGCCTCGATCAGCTCCTTGATCCGCACCAGGAATCCGACGGCTTCGGAACCGTCGACGATGCGGTGGTCGTAGCTGAGCGCGATGTACATCATCGGCCGGATCACCACCTGGCCGTTCACCGCCATCGGGCGCTCCTTGATCGCGTGCATGCCCAGGATGCCGCTCTGCGGGGGGTTGATGATCGGCGTCGACATCAGCGATCCGTAGACGCCGCCGTTGGTGATGGTGAAGGTTCCGCCCTGCATGTCGTCGAGCGACAGCTTGCCGTCGCGCGCCTTCGCGGCCGCTTCGCGGATCGATCGTTCGATGTCGGCGAAGCCCATGCGCTGCGCGTTGCGCAGGACCGGAACCACCAGGCCCTTCTCGGTGCCGACCGCCACTCCGACGTGGATGTGGTCGAAGCTGACGATGTCGGTGCCGTCGATCTGGCTGTTGATCAGCGGATACTTCTGCAGCGCCTTGACCGCAGCGGCGGTGAAGAACGACATGAAGCCGAGTCCGATGCCGTGCTTCTTCTCGAACTCCTCCTTGAAGCGCTTGCGCAGGTCCATGCACGCCGACATGTCCACCTCGTTGAAGGTGGTGAGAATGGCCGCGGTGTGCTGGGCCTGCACCAGCCGTTGGGCAATGCGCTGACGCAGCGCGCTCATGCGCTTGCGCGTGCCGCCCGACGAGGCGCGCGATTCCAATGCTGTTTCCCGCGGTGATTCCGCGGTCGCGGCCAGCGCGGGTGCGGGCGCGGCCACACCTTTCGCGAGGTGCGCCAGTACATCGCCCTTGGTGACCAGTCCGGCCTTGCCGGTGCCTTCGATCTGCGAGGGCGGGATGTCGTTGTCGGCCACCAGCTTCTTCACCGCCGGGCTGAGCGTCTGATTCTTTGCCGCCGACTTCGATGTGTCGCTGATTGCCGGCGCCTTGACCGACGGAGTCTCCGAGGGCTTCGCGGGAGAGGCGGGCGCCGGCGGCGATGCGGCTCCGGCCGGATCGATCACCGCCACCACGCCGCCGACCGGCACGGTGTCGCCCTCCTTGACCTGGAATTTCACGCGGCCGGCGGCGCCGGCCTGCACCTCGGTCGAGATCTTGTCGGTTTCGAGCTCGAACACCGGCGTCGCATCGGTGACGATGGCGCCGTCGGCGACCAGGAAGCGGGCGACGATGCCTTCGGTGATGGATTCTCCGACGGCCGGGATGACGAGGTTGTGTGGCATGTGGCCCTGCGGTGGTTTCAGTGATGCGCTTTGGACAACGCGCGCGCTTTGACGCCGAGCGCGCTAGAGATGAGGCTCTCCTGCTCGAGCTGGAACAACGCCGCGCTGCCTGGCGCCGGGCTCGCCGCGGGCTCGCGGCCGGCGTAGGCGATCTCGACTCCGGTGATGCGGCGCAGGTGGGGCGCGATGAAATGCCAGGCGCCCATGTTCTGCGGCTCCTCCTGGCACCACACGATCTCGGCTTTCGGGAACGCCTTGATGGTGCTCGCCAGCAGCTCCTCGTGCAGCGGGTAGAGCTGCTCGAGCCGGACGATCGCCACGTTCTCGAGCTTCTCCTCGTTGCGGCGGTCGATGAGTTCGTGGGCGACCTTGCCGGTGGTCACCACCACGCGCGTCGTCTTGCCCGGCTTGGCGGCGGGATCGCCGAGCACCTCGTGGAAGCGCCCGGTGACCAGATCCTGGAAGTCGCTCGACGCCTGCTTCGAGCGCAGGTGGCCCTTCGGCGTCATCAGCACCAGCGGCTTGCGCACCTTGCGGTGCATCTGGCGGCGCAGGATGTGGAAATGCTGCGCTGCGGTGGTGCAGTACGCGACCTGGATGTTGTCCTCGGCGGACGCCTGCAGGAAGCGCTCGAGCCGGGCCGAGCTGTGCTCGGGTCCGGCGCCCTCCTGCCCGTGCGGCAGCAGCAGCGTGAGGCCCGAGATGCGGCCCCATTTCGATTCGCTGCAGGTGATGAACTGGTCGATGATGACCTGTGCCCCGTTCACGAAATCGCCGAACTGCGCCTCCCACATGATCAGCATGTTGGGCTCCGACAGCGAGTAGCCGTAGTCGAAGCCCATCACGGCGGCTTCCGACAGCGGACTATTGTAGACGCAGAAATTCGCCTGACCCGGGCAGATGTGGCTGAGCGGCTTGTAGCGCAGGCGGCTCTTGAGGTCGTACCAGTACGAATGCCGTTGGCTGAAGGTGCCGCGGCGGGAATCCTGGCCGGACAGCCGCGCCGGGATCCCGTCGACCAGCAGCGTCCCGATCGACATCAGCTCGCCCAGCGCCCAGTCGATGCGCCCGTGCGACGCGATGACCTTGCCACGATCTTCCGCCAGGCGCTTGATCTTGGGATGGATGTTGAATCCGTCCGGCCAGGTCGACAGCGAACGGCCGATCATCTCGAGGGTCGACGCGGAAACGCCGGTTTCGACCGCATCGTGGGTGTAGGCGTTGGTCATGCCCTGCCAGACGCCGCCGAAGCGGTTGCGCGTGAGCTTGGCCGGCTTGACCTTCACGGTGTTCAGCGCGTCCTGCAGCTGGTTCTGCATGATGGTCGCGATCGCCTCGACCTCGGTCTGCTGGATCTCGCCGCGCTCGAGCAGCTTCTGGGTGTACAGCTTGGCGATGCGCGGGTGCTCGGCGATGCGTGCGTACATCGTCGGCTGGGTGTAGTTCGGCTCGTCGCTCTCGTTGTGGCCCCAGCGGCGGTAGCACACGATGTCGATGACCGCGTCGCGCTTGAACTGGTGCCGGTAGCGCATCGCCAGCTCGGCGACGTGGACCACCGCCTCGGGATCGTCGCCGTTGACGTGGAACACCGGCGCGTCGACCATCTTCGCGATGTCGGTGCAGTAGCGGGTCGAACGGCCATCGGCCGGCAGGGTGGTGAAGCCGATCTGGTTGTTGGCGATGATGTGGATGGTCCCGCCGGTGGTGTAGCCTTCGAGCTGGCTGAGCTGGAAGACCTCCATGACCAGGCCCTGGCCGGCGAACGCGGCGTCGCCGTGCATGAGGATCGGTATCACCGCGGCGCGCGATTCGGTGTCGCCATACTGGCGCTGCTTGCCGCGCACGCGGCCGAGCACCACCGGATCGACCGCCTCGAGGTGGCTGGGATTCGCCGATAAGGTCAGGTGGACCTTGCCGCCGTGCGAGGTGACGTGGTCGGAGCTGTAGCCGAGATGGTATTTGACGTCGCCGTCGCCCTGCAGGTCGTTGATGTCGTAGGAGCCCTCGAATTCCGTGAACACCTCCTCATATGATTTGTTGAGCGTGTTGCAGAGCACGTTGAGCCGGCCGCGATGGGCCATGCCCATCACGATCTCTTTGACGCCGACGTCGGGCGCCATCTCGATGATCGCATCGAGCGCCGGGATCAGCGCTTCGCCGCCCTCGATCGAGAAGCGTTTCTGGCCGAGGAATTTGGTGTGGATGAAGGTCTCGAGCAGCTCCGCCTGGTTGAGCTTCATCAGGATCCGCCGCTTCATGTCGGGGCCGAGCTGCGGCTGGTTGCGCTTCTCCTCGATGCGGTCGCGGATCCAACCGCGGATGGTGCGGTCCTGGATGTGCTGGTATTCGACGCCGATGGTTCCGCAGTAGGTGGTGCGCAGGTGGTCGATGATGTCGCGCAGGCGCGCACGGCCGCCGAGTCCGGTGATGCGGTCGCAGGCGAACTCGTGGTCGAGGTCGTCCTCGCTCAGCCCGAAGGCGGTCAGCTCGAGCGCGGGATTGCGTTCGAGGTTGTTGAAGCCGAGGGGATCGAGCGTGCAGATGGTGTGGCCGATGTCGCGGTAGGCGTCGATCAGCGAATCGACCTGCTCCTGCTCGTTGCGTCCGGGGCCGGTGATGTGGTCGGTGGCAGCCGGCTTGGCCGGGGCCGGGGCCGGCCGGTCGAGTCCGAGGTCGAAGCCGGCGAAGAACATCTGCCAGTCGTGGTCGACCGAGGCGGGGTCAGACTTGAAGCGCTCATACATCGCTTCCAGCTGCTGCAGATTCCAGGCAGTGGCGATGCTCGAGGGAACGATCATGGATCACCTTTGACGAACAACTGTGCGATAGATTGTGCGACTAGCGCGAGTCACCAGAGGAAGTAACCGGTTTAGCCATCATGAGTAGGAGAGTGTGACCGAGACTCCACGACACAGCAAGCTTGGAGACCTCACTTGTCAGGAGGTTCGCACAATGTATTGTGCGAAAATGGCCACCAACCTGGACGTCGATACCACCGCCATCGAAGAATTGATGACGCTCGGCTCATTCCGCAGCAAACGGGAGGCGGTCGACGCCGCCGTCCGCGAGGCGATCACCTATCGTCGGCAGCTCAAATCCCTCGACTTCCTCGGTACCATCGACTTCCCTTCGGCCCCGCAGCCGACCCTGGAGCCCTGAGATGGCAGCCAGTGCTGGCGCCAGTGGTTCCGCGATCGGCGACGGGTCCCTCGAGCCGATCCTGCCCGACCTCGACATCTGGGTGCGCGCGCTCAGCCGGCAGGTGCCGGATCCACTGGTGGTCCACGCCTTCGCGCGCCGGGTCGAGCAGCGTCAGGTGTTCATGATCGGGTGGATCCGCCAGGGCCTGCTCGCGCGGGTGCGGGACGAGCGCCAGTTCGCGCGACTGTCGTGGGTGCTGTCGGCATATCCCGATCTGCGCGTACTTCCCGCTGATCACCTGCGCGCGGCGATGATCGCCCGGATACTGCGCCGCAAGGACGTGCCGATCGCGCCCTGGCCGGCATTGCTCTGGGCGGTGGCGGAGCGGCTGGGCGGCCGGATCTGGAGCCAGGGTCGGCAGTGGCGCACCTGGGTCGGCGATGGGTGTCCGCTGCGGACGTGAGCGGTCGTCCCGCGCTCAGTCCTGCCGCCGCCGATACGCGCAGGCGAGCAGCAGCAGTCCGAACAACGATCCGAGGCCGCAGCGGTGATCGCTCGGCGGCGGATTCACCGCTACCACGAAGGTCGTGATGGTGGTCCGCGCGCCGTCGGAAACCGCCACCGAGATCGTCGCGGCGCCGGTGCCACCGGCGCTCGGTGCCAGCGCCAGGGTGCGCGCGGCGCCGCTGCCGCTGAGGACGATGTTTCCGCTGGGAAACAGCGCCGGGTTGTCGCTGACCGCGGTCACGGTCAGCAGATTGGCGGCGGTCTCGGCATCGCCGACGGTGAACGGCAGCGTCGGCACCGCGGTGTCGTGCGGCACCGCCTGGTTGGCGATCGCCGAGATGGTCGGCGCGGTATCGATCGGGACCGACCACGCGGACGGGGTGGTTCCTCCGCCTTCGCCGAGGAACGCGGGATTGGTCGCGGTGAGCGATCCGCTGCTGCCGAATGCTCCGATCAGGCCGGCGGGGATGGTCACCTGGAACTGCGTCGGGCTGATGACCGTTGGCGCCGCGAGGGCCGTGCCGTTCCAGAATACCGTGAACATCCCCAGGCCGCCCCCGTCGAGGCCCAGTCCGGTCCCCGTCACGGTCAGGACCGTATCGGGCGAACCCGGTGCGATGCCATCGGGCACGGTGCCGGTGATCACCGGGATCTGGTACGGCTGATACCCATAGGCCTTCAGCGACCACGAGGTGAGCGAACCCGCATCGCCCGCCGCATTGTCGATGATGTCGAGGCTCCAGGTGCCGGTCGGATGCTCGCCCCAGCACGCGACGCTCATGAAGGTCCAATCGAGGTTGTCGTTGTTGTCCCCGGGACGATCGAGGACGATCGACGCCGTGCCTGCCGGGGATCTCAGCCGATAGGTGAGGTCTCCGCGATAGGTGTGCGTCGCGTGCACGGTGAATTCGACGTGTTCGACCCGGAAATCAGCGGGGCCGGAAAGCGGGATGGTCGAGGTGACCAAGGTGCGGGTGCTTCCCGGTCCCGCATCAGGGATCGCCATCCCGGCGCCAGTGCCGGTGCCGGTCAGCGGCGCGGCTTCGCGCGGAGCCAGCGTCCATCCCTGGGCCAGGGCCACCGCCGCGCTGGCGTTCACCCGGCCGAATCCGTAACCGTGGTTGAACGGGCGCAACGCGCCGCGCGAACTCCAGCCGGCATTTCCGGGGTCGTTCTTCGTCGAGCTCTGCACCAGGATGTGCTGGACGTCGCGCCAGGTGAGCGACGGCCGAGCCTGGATCATCAGCGCGCAGACGCCGGCGGCGATCGGCGCCGAGAACGACGTGCCGACCAGCGGGAGCCCGCCGGAGAGATCGTTGGGGTCGGTGTAGTCTCCGCCCGAAGCGGTGGCGCGCGTGTTGAATCCCAGCGTTCCGACACCGTCGGTGGAGACCACGCCGTTCCCGGGCATGTTTCCGCCCGGCGCATTGACCAGCACGCAGCAGCCTTGCTCACTGTAGGATTCGCGGGTTCCTGCCGCATTGGTCGCACTGACCGCGATGGTGTAGCGAGAATTGTTGAACCCGTCATAGCACGCGTTGTCGAACGAGGCGGCGCCATTGCCGCAGGCCCAGGTATAGATGATGCCGCGCCCACCCCGGCCGATCGTCGCCCCGGTCGCGAAGGCCGCCTGGATCAGCGGGCCGGTCCCGGCGAGGATCCTGCCATCGTCGGGGTCTCCCCAGGAATTGTTGCTGACATGGACGCGGGTCGTCGGGTCGGCATCGCTCGCACGCCACAGCATCGCATCGGCGTCGGTCTGATCGGTGGTCGGCGCTCCCACCAGGCGCTCGCCGATGATGCCCGACCGGTACGCGACTCCGGTCACGCCCTGGGCATTGTCGCCGGATGCTGCCGCCAGACCGGCCACCACCGTTCCGTGGAACGCATCAGGACCGAGGGCGACGTTCGGCCGCGCGTCGGTCGGACCGTTGGGCGCGCCATTGAAGTTGACGTGCAGCGGACGCGCGCAGTTCGCCGCGAGATCCGGATGGTCGGTGGCGACGCCGATGTCGACGATCGCGATGTTCACGCCCTCGCCATGGAAGCCGGCATTCCACGCCGCGCTCGGATTGATATCGTTGCCGGCGACCGCCGACGGCACCTGGGCACCGGTGTTCTTCAGGTGCCACTGCTGCACGAACAACGGATCATTGGGGTCGGCCTTGGCGACATGCAGCCGCGCGAAAAGTGGAGTCGCCGAGTCGGCGGCCCCCGCGAGCATGATCTGGTCGACCGCGTCGACCGCGGAGAGCAGCGAGGCGCTGCGTGCGGAAAAGAGGACGAAGTCGCCGTAGGGGAGGCGCTCCACCAGATCGACCGGAAAACGCGAGGCGATGCCCTCGGGCGTCTCTCCCGGCGTCAGGTGCAGGGCGAGCCGACGCTCGAGGATGTGCGCCGTCGGAGCGCGCGCCGACGGGTCGTAGAGGATGGCCGACAGGCTGGTGAATCCCCGGCGCTCGATCCCGGGACGCGCGGCATCGAGCGCGTGCCGGTCAGGGACCGGCGCCACGCGCAGATGCGCAGGCGCGCCGTTCCATCCGGACGCGAACGGGAACGCATCCTTGGCGAGCGCGCTGCCGGGGGTGGCGGTCACCGCCACCTCGTCGAGGGCCAAGGTCATCTGAACGCGGTGTTCGCCGATCCAGCACGCGACCGTTTCACCGGCGACCGGAGCGGACCGCGTCTCGCGATCCGCAGCGGTCGCAGCGCCGACCGCGGTCATGAGGAGGGTGCAGAAGGCGAGCGAACGGCGCATGGATGTCCAGAAGAGGGGGTCCTGGATTGGACCTCGGCGACGAGGACGCGCAAGCGATGCCCATCGAAACCGGTGCGAAGTCCCGGGAATCACCGGCGAATGGTGGCTGAGAGCGCGGCAGGGAGCCTGCTCATCGGAGCGACCGCCTGAGCGTGCCCGGCCGCTCGATCAGCGGCGTGGCGGAAACCACTCCGTCCATCACCGCCACGCGGTTGGCCGCATCGATCGCGCCGAGCATCCGCCCTTCCGCATCCAAGAGGATCATGGCATTCGCGGCCGCAGCACTGCGCTCGACCACCGCCAATCCTGCCTTCGCGGCGAGAGCGGGGATGTCGACCGCGGCATCGGCGATCACCGACAGTCGGTGGGTGATGACCAGTTCGGCGGGTTCCGCCGCTTCAGGATCGTACGCGACGGCGAACACCGCCGATGCTCCGGTCGCCGACGCGACCTCGCGCGCGCGCTGCTCGAGGGCCGTGCGTCCGGCAACGGCGCTGAAGCGGACGACGAATCGACCGGCGGTCGGCGTCGGCTCGGCGGCGAAACCGGATCGGGACAACGCGTCCGCATCCTGGCTGTGGTCGCAATCGATGTGCACGCGATCGAGCGCCACGCGCAGTCGCACCGTGCGATCGCCGATGCGATAGGAGGCCCCTGCGCCGTCGTCGCGCCTTTCTGCAGGGGCCTCGGGCGTTGCCTCCTCGGACGCGGCCTGCGCCTGGAGTGGCCGATCGCCGCACGAAGCGATGGCGAGCACGGCGAGAGCCAGCCCAAGGTATCGTGCGTGGTCGGCCATCGGGGAGACGATAGAGGCTCCGGGATGTGGTTCAAACCGTTGCGGCGAGTCGATCGATCTCCATTGGATTCCTGGTCGGAGCCGGGGATAGTGCGTCATCGGAGATGGCCATGCCCGTGCGCATCGTAGTTCTCGCCATCATCGGCTGCCTCCTCGCGACCGCAGCTTCGGCATCGGCGTCGGATCAGCGCTTGGCGATCAAGTTCTACTGCCTCGACATCGGCAAGAGCGAGATGGCGGCCCTGAAGCGTGATTCGCGCACCGGCCAACTGCCCGAGCAGCTGAGCATGGCGTCGGCGATGACCCTGCTCGACCAGGATCATGTGAAGGTGGTGGCGTTCTCGCGCCTGGATTCGGTGATCGGCAAGGAGGCCGCCGCCAACAGCACGCACAAGGCGTCGTATCTGGAATTGGCGCCCACCGGCGCCTGGATGCAGAAGCTCAGCGACTGGGACGAAGGCGTCAGCGCGCGCGTCACCGCGTCGATCGACGGCGAGGGTCGCATCCATGTCGACGGCATCTATTCGCTGAAGGCGATCAACTCGCGGGCGCCGCTGGTCGGCATCGAGAAGTGGGACCTCGGGCGTCCGCTCACGCATTCGACCGTGACCATCAATCCCGCAGTCGTGCTGCGCGCGGGCGAGGCGCGGCTGATCGAGGCCTTCGGCAACGGCGCCCCGGACAGCGATCGCGTCCTCGTCGTCGTCGTCCAGAAGCTGGCTGAAGATTAATCGGGGGCTTCGCCCCCAAACCCCCACGACCTTTGTCGTCCCTAAATCCTGGCCGTAACGGCCAGGATTTTCGCGTGATGGGCTTTTAATCGGGGGCGTTGCCCCCAAACCCCCGCGACCTTTGTCGCTGTTCGATCCTGGCTGGGGCAGCCAGGATCGTCG
>JACDEN010000240.1 GCA_013816415.1 Planctomycetota bacterium | reverse complement strand
CCTCAGACCAGCAGGGCGACATGCCCGGCCGCGTCGCCATCCTGAAGGCGCGTTACCAGGAATTGGCGGCCGAGGCCAAGCGGCTGCGCCAGCTCCAGGTCGCGCAATCGCTCGAGTACCGCATCGCATCCGGCGAGACGCGGTCGGTTCCGATCGGCGCGATCGTCGACTACCACTACCCGAACCAGCTCGGCTGGATGAGCCGGGTCGGCCGCTTCTGTTCGAACTTCTGGAACTTCCTCAGCGAGAATCCGCGTGAGGCGAACACCGAAGGCGGCATCTTCCCGGCCATCTTCGGGACCTTCGTCATGACCCTGCTGATGAGCGTGCTGGTGGTGCCGTTCGGAGTCCTGGCCGCGATCTACCTGCGCGAATACGCCAAGCAGGGACCGGTGGTGCGCATGGTGCGCATCGCGGTGAACAATCTCGCCGGCGTCCCGTCGATCGTCTTCGGCGTGTTCGGCCTGGGTTTCTTCGTCTACTTCGTCGGCGGCACCATCGACCGCATGTTCTTCAGAGAGTACCTGCCCAATCCGACCGTCGGCACCGGAGGCATCGGCTGGGCGGCGATGACCCTCGCCCTGATGACCCTTCCCGTGGTCATCGTCGCCACCGAGGAGGCGGTGGTCGCGGTCCCGCGGGGCGCGCGCGAGGGCAGCCTGGCGTGCGGAGCCTCGAAGTGGCAGACCATCCAGCGCATCGTGCTGCCGGCCGCCATCCCAGGCATCCTCACCGGCCTCATCCTCGCGATGGCGCGCGGCGCCGGCGAGGTCGCGCCCCTGATGCTGGTCGGGGTGGTGAAGCTGGCGCCGAGCCTTCCCTTGGACCTGGAGTGGCCATTCTTCCACCTCAACCAGAAATTCATGCACCTCGGCTTCCACATCTACGATCTCGGCTTCCAATCTCCCGATTCCGAGGCGGCCCGGCCGATGGTTTTCGCGACCACCCTGTTCCTCATCCTGCTGGTGCTCATGCTCAATCTCGGAGCGATCCTCCTGCGGGAACGTCTGCGACGACGCTTCGCCACGGCGGCGTTCTAGGCCCTGAAGGCACACAAGGCATGCAACTCATGGACCACATCGTCTCCAAGCCCGTCACGGTCGCATCGCCCACGGCCCCGCCCGCCGATGGTCGGGATGCCGGGTACATCAGCATCCGCGACTACGATTTCTTCTACGGCAAACACCAGGTGCTGTTCTCGATCTCGATGGAGGTTCCCGAACGCCAGGTGACCGCGCTGATCGGCCCATCCGGCTGCGGGAAATCCACGCTCCTGCGCAACATCAACCGCATGAACGATCTCATTGACGGCGTGTCGCATCGCGGCGACATCCTGATCGCCAGCAAGACCATCTACGATCCGCATCTCGAGGTCACCAGCCTGCGCAAGCGCGTCGGCATGGTGTTCCAGAAGTCGAATCCCTTCCCGAAATCGATCTACGAGAACGTGGTCTACGGCCTGCGCGTGGCCGGCGGCTACAGCAAGAGCCAGCTCGATCAGGCCTGCGAGGAGGCGCTGAAATCCGCCGCCCTATGGGACGAGGTGAAGGACCGTCTGGCCGCCAGCGCGCTCGGGCTTTCTGGCGGGCAGCAGCAGCGGCTGTGCATCGCCCGCGCCATCGCCATCCGACCCGACATCCTGCTGATGGACGAGCCGTGCTCGGCGCTCGATCCGATCGCCACCTCCCGCATCGAGGAGCTTATCACCCAGCTGAAGAAGGATTTCACCGTGGTCATCGTCACCCATAACATGCAGCAGGCGGCGCGGGTGTCCGACCGCACGGCTTTCTTCTATCTCGGGAAGCTCGTCGAATACGCGACGACGCTCACCATCTTCACCACCCCGGCGCAGAAGCAGACCGAGGACTACATCACCGGGAGGTTCGGATGAGCGGAATCCCTGGACCCTCGAGAGCGGGCGCCCCATGAACCAGATCCGGCATTTCGACCTCGACCTCGCGGAATTGAAGCGCTCGCTGGTGAGCATGGGCAATCTCGTCGAGCAGACGGTGAGCCTGTGCGTGAAGACCATCCTCCAGCCGGCGCTGGAGGTGCGCGATGAGGTCAGCGTCATAGAGGAGCGCATCGACACGCTCGAGACCACGATCGAGGAGCGCTGCCATCAGATCATCGCCCTGCAGTCGCCGATGGCGCGCGACCTGCGCTTCCTGATCTCGGCCACGCGCATCACCTCCGACCTCGAACAGGTCGGCGACCTCGCCGAATCCATCTCCAAGCGCGCCCACTACATCGCCAAGCACCAGCTGGTGCGCAATCCCCCGGATCTCGAAACGCTCGGCCTGTTGGCGCAGAAGATGATCCACGAGGCGATCGACGCCTTCGTCACCGGCGACATCGAGGTGGCCAAGCGCATCCTGCTCGAAGAGGACGAAGCCGACCGCCTGACCAAGGACTGCTACAAGGACATCCAGACCGCGATGCAGGCCCAGCCGGAGCTGATCAAGGAGTACACTCACCTCCTGCGCGCGGTGGGGCATCTCGAGCACATCGCCGACATCGCGGTGTCGATCGCCGAGGAAGCGGTCTACATCCACAAGGGGCAGCTGATCCGCCATCAGCACGAGCAGCTCGGCGAGAATCCCTGATCATGTCGCGCATCCTGGTGATCGAGGACGATCCGGACATCCAGACGCTGCTGCGCTACAACCTCCAGCGCGAGGGCCACGAAGTCGTCGTCGCCGGCACCGGCTCCGACGGGCTGCACGAATTGCGGCGCAAGCCGTTCGAGCTGGTGCTGCTCGACCTGATGCTGCCCGACCGCGACGGCATCGAGGTCTGCCGCATCATGCGCACCTCCAAGGGCCTTTCGTCCATCCCCATCATCATGGTCACCGCGAAGGGCGAGGAGAGCGAGGTCGTCCTCGGTCTCGGCATCGGCGCCGACGACTACGTGACCAAGCCGTTCCGCATCAAGGAGCTGCTCGCGCGGGTGAAGGTCCGTCTGAGCCGCAACCGCGACGACGACCTGTCCGCCGACAAGCAGCCGATCCAGATCGACGACCTGCTGATCGATCCGGTCCGTTACCGGGTGACGGTCAAAGGCGAGGTGGCCGAGCTGACGCTGACCGAATTCAAGCTGCTGCACTACCTGGCATCGCACCCGGGCATCCCGTACTCGCGCTACGACATCCTCGAGCACATCGGCGACGGCGATTCCGTGGTCACCGACCGCACCATCGACGTCCATGTGCGCAACCTACGCGCGAAGATCAAACCCTACGACTCCTATGTCGAGACGGTGCGTGGCGTCGGCTACCGCTTCGGCGAACACCGCAATCAGTGATGCTGGGGCGACGCTTCCTCGCCGGGCTTATCGCGCCGATAGGCATCGTCGCCGGGCTCACCGCCGTGTGCTGGCTCTCGCTGTCGTATCAGCACCGTCAGCTCGTGGCCTCGGTCGAGAAGAGCCTGACCGCGCATATAACCGCGGAAGCGGAGCTGATCGCGGCGCTCGCGGCGGCGAACCCCGAACCCGACCTCGTGAATTGGGGACGAGCCCGCTTCGCCAATGACCGTCGCATCACGCTGATCGCCGCCGACGGCACCGTGCTGTTCGATTCCGAGGCGCGTCCCCGCGCGATGGACAACCACAACAGCCGGCCCGAGGTGCTGGAGGCGAGGCGCTCCGGCACCGGGGTCAGTCGCCGCGCCAGCGACACCGTCGGCCGCCAATCGATCTACGTGGCGAAGGCGCTCGGCGACGGGCGGGTGGTGCGCATCTCGGCGCCGTTCGCGATCGAAGCGGCGTTCGTCTCCGACGCCTTCGCGCGCATCGCCATCGCCTCGATCGTGGTCGCCGCATCGGCGGCGCTCGCGGTGCTGCTGCTGATGCTGCGCGACCGGACGCGACTGCTCGACCTGCGCGCGATCTCGCAGGCCTACGCCCGCGGGGACTTCGCGTACCGTGCGAACTTCAGCGGAAACGGAGCGTATTCTCGGCTCGGACGCGAACTGAACAGCTTGGGCGAACGCCTGCAGGCGACCCTCGGCGAGGTCGCCTATCAGCGTTCCCTGCTCGATAACGCCCTGAGTGCCCTCGCCGAAGGCGTCGCGTGCATCGACCGGCTCGATCGGGTCGTCTACGCCAATCCTGCGTATCGGCAATTCGCGGCCGGAGGAGCCGAGGTCCAGGGCCAGCTGTTCTACGAACATATGCCGGCGGCATCGGTCGCGCGACCGCTCGAGGACGCGCGCGACGATGCGTGGGACCCGGGGGCGGTCGGCTCCGCTGAATTCGAACATCGGCGACGCCACCTGCGGGCCATCACGATCCGCATCGGTAACGGCATCGGCAACGGAATCGTGGTGCTGGTGCTCACCGATATCACCGAAAGCCGACGAGCCGAACAGGCGCGCCGCGATTTCGTTTCAGCGATCAGTCACGAGCTCAAGACGCCGCTGACGTCGATCCTCGGCTTCACTGATACGCTCCTCGAGGCCGGATCCGAACTCGACACCGCGACCGCGCGCGGTTTCTGCGAGCGTATCGCCCGTCACGCCCAGCGCCTGTCCGTGCTGGTGAACGACATGCTCACGTTGTCGCGGTTGGAGCAGGGCGCTTGGGAGGTGCGGCCCGAGACCATCGATCTTCCGGAGCTGATAAGGACCATTCTCGACGATTACGAACCGCTGGCGGCCACCATGGGGGTGCGCCTGTTCTGCGAGGGCTCGGATCAGGGACCGCTGGTGAGCGATCCGGAACTGCTCCGTCAATTGCTCGGTAATCTGGTGTCGAACGCCGTGCGCTACAATCGTCTGAACGGATCGGTCCGACTGAAACTCGAACGTCGGTCTGACCACCTTCTGGTGAGCGTCGAGGACACCGGCATGGGAATCCCCGCTGAGCATCACGATCGCATCTTCGAACGCTTCCATCGCGTCGACGCCCATCGCAGCCGACAGACCGGTGGAACCGGCCTCGGGCTCGCGATCGTGAAGCAGCTGACCCAGGTACTCGGCGCGAGCATCCGATTCGACAGCAGCGTTGCGGGATCACGATTCGAAGTCACCCTGCCCTTCGCTTCGACCACCGTGGATGCAAGCCGGCGACTCCCGCCATAGGCCGATCGCGACCCAGCCCATGGACTGGCGCCTCTCAGCCGACATTCCGAGCACGACGCTGCTATCGCGCAACCAACGCGCAGCGCTGCCGACATCCTCGGCTGACGGAATCGGATGCCTTGCCACCGTAAGCTGCAGCAATCACCGCGAATGCGGGTGCCGGTCTGGTCAGGTCATTTGCTCAGCGCGGTGATCGCGTCGGCCAGCCGACGCCGCCACTCGGCGCAGCGG
>JACDEN010000239.1 GCA_013816415.1 Planctomycetota bacterium | reverse complement strand
GAGCCGGTGCTTCCTCGGCGGAGCGGCGCGCATCCCCGGCCTGCGCATCCACGGCATCGCCGACCCGGCGCGCGCCGACGAGCGGACGCCGACCTTCGGCATCACCCTCGCGGGCTGTTCTCCGCGCCGCGCATCGGAGCGCCTCGCCGAGCGCGGCGTCTTCGTCTGGGACGGGCACTTCTACGCGAAGGGCCTGGTCGACCAGCTGGGGCTCACCGACACCGGCGGCCTCCTCCGCATCGGGTTCGCCCACTACAACACCGAGGACGAGGTCGACCGCGTGCTGGCGGAGCTGCGCGGCCTGGCCACTTAGCGGCAAGCGCCGCAAAGGGGGCCCCAAGCCCCAGCCTTTACCGGTTTTGCATATTCATGTCCCGCACTGCAGACGGGCGCACACTCACAGGTGATGGACATGCTCGTGGACGCCACCGATTCGGAACTGCTCGGCCGCTTCATCGACCAGGGGTCGCAGGACGCGTTCACCGATCTGGTGCACCGGCACCTGCCGGTGGTCTACGCCAGCTGCCGGCGACGCCTCGGCGATCCGAGCGCCGCGGACGATGCCGCGCAGGCGGTGTTCATCATCCTCAGCCGCCGCGCCGGAAGCCTGCGCGACGAAATCGGTCCCGGTGGCCGTTCGTTGTCGCCCTGGCTGCACAGCGCCGCGCATCACGTCTGCGCCAACGCCTCGCGCGAACGCCGGCGACGCGCGGCGCGCGAGGCGGAGGCCGCCGCTCCGACCGCCACCTCTCCGCTCGCCGATCGCTGGGAAGACGCCCAGCCGCTGATCGATGACGCCCTGCAATCCCTTCCGGCGCGCTACCGCGAGCCGCTGGTGCTGCGTCACCTCGCCGGCAAGGACATCTCTGATGTCGCGAGCGAGCTGGGCATCAGCTACGAGAACGCGAAGAAGCGTCTGCAGCGCGGCTCGGATCTCCTGCGCCGGCGCCTGTCGAAAGGGGGAGTGACCGTAGCGTCGACGGTGATCGCCGCCGGATTGACCGCCGACGCCGACGCCGGTGTCCCCTCCGCGCTGGCCTCGGCGATAGCCGCGCCGCCGGCCGCCTCCATCACCCACCTCGCCGATCAAGGACTCGCCCACATGTCGACCACGTCGCTGCTCATCCCCTGCGCCGCTCTCGCCTGCATCGCCGCCGTCGGCATCGCTTGCGTGGCGGCGGCCGAGCAGGTGCCCGAGCCGGTTCCGAAGCCGGCTCCCGCGCCGTTCGTGGCTCCGTCTCCGTTTCCGACCTGGAGGCTCGCCACCGGCCAGGTGCTGTACTTCGATGCGGCTCTCGACTGGACGTTCCAGGCGAATGTCGAGCCATCGGTGCAGGCGGCTCTCGGACAGGTCGTTCCCGATCGCCTCGTCGAGGTGGCATTGTACCGGGGCGTGGTGACCAGCGTCGTCGATGGGAAGGCCTCGGTCGATCTGCACCCGCTGCGCGATTGGAAAGCGTGGCCGGGCAGCGCTTCGGAAATGAAGGGGGCGGCCATCCTCGGCGCCCATGGCGCGCCGATGGTCATCGACTATTCCGGACCCGTCGCTTCGGCCTCGGAAGGAAACGGCGACCCATCGATCGCCATCGACGCTGACACCGTCGGCGTGGTCCGCAACTCGGCCGACAACAGCAACGATATGAATCCGATCTGCGATATGATCGGCGTTCCGGGCCTGATCATCCCGCTGGGTCAGCCGGACCAGGGTCCACAGCTGACCATGCCGTTCGGCGCCGCGCGGGGTGTCGCGGGCCGTCGTGGAGCCGCCGCCGAGGGCAGCCAGCGATACGCCCTGACGTGGCCAAAAATCGCCGGAACGGCCACCGATTTCCTCAAGACCAGGATGACCTTGCTGGGCAGCGACATCGACGTCGCCTTGTCGTTCACGGCCGACGGTGCCGGGAAAGCCGACCTCGTCTGGAACGCAGCGCGCGGAATGGCCTCGTCGGTGGACTCGAGCTGGGCATTCGAGACCACGGTGACGCTCGCGCAGATCGGCGGCGCGCTGAGCCTGTCGGTGCCGGCCCATGTGGAGTTCTCGCGCTCCGCGCACCTGCTTGGTGTTGCCGAGGAGCGGGACGCCGCCTCCCCGAGCGTGGCCTCGGTGCTGGAGATGATGAAGAACGCCGCGGGCGACCGCTGGTTTTCGATCTACTCGGATGCGACCGCCAAGCCGGCACTGCGTGCGGTTGCATTCGCGATCCTGAAGGACCTCGCGGATACGAGCCTGACCGCGCGGTGGCAGACCACCCCGGTGGCAGGGACCAAGGATTTCTGACGGACGCGGGCCGCCTACGCTCGCTGCGGCGCCTGCCTGACCATGCGGACCGCGTCCATGCGGACCGCGTCCATGCGAGCCGCGACCGCGGGATCGACGCGAGGCCGGACCCCGGTGACGCGCCACACCAGCCACTCGAGACCGCGCCACACCCGCAGGGAATCGAGCAGAGGATCCATCCACGAGGTGATCGCGCAGTAGCAGGAGTTGCGCGCTCCGCCGTGATGGCGGCCGTGGTGCGCGCGCGTCTGCACCAGGCGGCAGGCCTGCAGCGCTGAGATCATGCGGCCGTTCTCGGCGCGCGTGCGGTGCGCCCAGCGGTGGAACTCGTTGGCGTTCACCGCCAGGGCCACCACCAGCAGCAGTTCGGCGCTGAACCAACCGGCGAGCCACGCCAGGGTCAGGACCGCGGCGCCGGCGATCACCTGCAGGTCGGCGGATTTCCACCAGGTGTTGTCGAGGAACGCCCGCGGCCGCGCATGGTGCAGGAGGTTCGGCGCGATGACCGTCGCTCCGATCAGCGGCCACTCCGGCGAGCCATAGCAGTCCTCGAACCAGTGGACGGTGCCGACCAGCAGATCGGCGATCACGAAGCACAGCGCGACCCGCCAGGCGATGCGAGCGAACGCTAAAAGCAGGGACATCGGCAGCAGCATGGTCCATCTCTATGAAGGTAACGATCGTTAACTAATAGAGGAAGTCAAGGGGGTTACCCCACGTTCTGGGTTGTGAGTACTGGGTTCTGGGTCGTGTCGACCGGATGCCGTTGGCTGCCGACGCAGAACCCAGAACGGAGACCTTCCTCAGGAACGCGCGGCCGCCGCGCGCAGCAGTTGCACCGGCTGCGCTGGCGCCGCATCGCGGAAGCGCACCAGATCGCGCGTGCGCACCGCGGCTCCGGTGGCGAACGAGCGGTTGGCGGCGATGCCGGTGAGGATCGACCACGCGCCATCGATGTGGTTGGCCGCGCGACCGAGGGGATCCGCGCTGCCGCCGACGAACAGGTCCTGGAGGAGGCGCGCGTCGCCGCCGCCGTGGTCGCCTTCTCCGGAGGGGATGGCGATCGCCCGCGGTCGGCCCCAATGCGGACGCACTGTCAGGCGCTCGCTCGGCGCGGCATCGATCGCCTCGTGCTCGGCGAGGAGCCGGGTCATCGCCGGATCCTCGGGCCCCTGGCACCACGCGGAGTCGACCTTGTCGAGTTCGAGGCGGCCCTGGTCGCCGTTGATCGCGATGCGATAGCCTTCCCACGGCGAATAGGCCGTGAGGTGGTAGGACATGGTGGCCCCGGATTCGTAGCGCACGGCCAGCGCCATGTCGTCCTCGATCGATATGCCGTTGCCGAACACGCTCTGGTCGCGCAGGTAGCCGTCGTGCTTCTCGGCCTCGAGGTACATCGCGCGGTTCCACTCGTTGCGGTCGAGGTGGAGCGCGAACGGATCGTTGGCCGCGGCCGGGGAACCCGTCGCGCGCTCGTAGAAGGACGTCACGCCGCGCGATTCGGCGTTCTCGCGTCCGTAGAAGCGCAGGCCGCCGAGGCCGAAGACGGTTTCCGGGCGCGACCCCAGCCACCAGTTGATGATGTCGAAATGGTGGGTGGCCTTGTGCACCATCAGCCCGCCGCCGTTGGCGCGGTCGCGGTGCCAGCGGCGGAAATAGTCCGCGCCGTGGTTGGTGTCGAGCAGCCACTCGAAGTGCACCGAGAGCGGCTTGCCGATCACGCCCTGCATCAGCAGCCGCTTCACCAGCGACGCCAGCGGGGTGTAGCGGTAGTTGAAGGTCACGCGCAGCTTGCGCCCGGTGCGCTCCACCGCATCGAGGACCTGCTGGCATTTCTCGGCATCGGTGGTCAGCGGCTTCTCGCTGATCGCGTCGCAGCCGTTCTCCATCGCATCGATGATGTAGCGGTGGTGCGTGCGGTCGACCGAGGTCACGATCACGGTGTCCACCCGCTGTTCGCGCAGCATGCGCGCGAAGTCGGTCGGCAGGTAGGACGGGATCGGCGCGGTTCCCAGCTTCGCCGACCAGTGGCGGTTGGTGGCGTCCATCCGCGCCTGGTTGAGGTCGCAGTAGGCGACCAGCTCATTGCCGTCCCGGTGGTCCTTGAGCAATGCCTGGATGTACATGCCGGCGCGCGAGTCGGTCCCGACGATGGCGTAGCGGATGGGTTTGTTCATGCGGGGGAGGCTAGCTTCGATAGGCGGATTCCTATGGCGCGGCCGATCACAAACTTGACATTTTCGCTCAGCGGAGGTCGCATGCTGCGATATGTGAACGCTGGTGAGCGTCGCTACGACGTGAATCCGGTGCCGGTGGTCAAGCGCCTGAATTGGGAATTCGAGGCCGTGGTCGGCGGCCGCATGGCGCCGCTGTTTCACGACCGGCCATACCCGCCGCGCGCGCGAACGCTGTGGGTGTTCCCCCCGTCGATGCCGCACGGCTGGACGAATGTCCCGCGTGAACGCTGCGAAGTCGCCGTGGTGCAGGTCGCTTCGGCGCCCGAGCCGCTGCGCTCGCTCGCCGAAGCCCGGGGCTTCCTCGCGGCCGAACTGCGCGACGACGAGATCGCACGCATCTGCGAACTGACCGCGGGGCTGATGCGCGAGAACGTGGACCCTACCGCGCTGGGTGGTCTGCTGGTTCAGCGCGCGGTGGCCGACCTGTGCTTGATCGCTCTGCGCGCCGAACCGGTGCGCCATCTGCCGGCGGTGGCGCGGCGCGCGCGCGATGTCGCCGAGTCGGCGGTGGCGTGGTACGCCGAGCACCTTCCGTGCGACCCCACGCTCGAGGAGGTCGCGCAGGCGGTCGGCGCGTCTGCGAGCCACCTCCGGCGCATCTTCCATCAGGCGTTCAGGCGTTCGCCGCACGCGGTGCTGCAGAGCGTGCGCTTCGACCGCGCCCATGAGCTGATGCGCGACCGTCGCCTGACCCTGGAATCGGTCGCGCGCTCGTGCGGCTTCAGCGAGGCGAGCGCGTTCTCGCGCGCCTACCGCACGCACCATGGTCATGCGCCGGGAAGCTGGCGGAAGGAGCTCATGTAGAGGCAGATCCAAACCCTGCGTCCGGAAC
>JACDEN010000238.1 GCA_013816415.1 Planctomycetota bacterium | reverse complement strand
GCTGCTGGCCGCGCTCGCCGCGTTCGCCCCGCCCGGGCACGCCGGCCTGCGCATGATCGCGCGTAGCGAACGGCTGCTGCCGATCCTGCGCTTCGTGCACGAGCACTGGTCGCAGCCGATCGGCCGCGATGAGCTGGCGCGCCGCGCGGCGCTGTCGCCGAGCCGCTTCCACGCGCTCTTCCTCGAGACGATGGGGGTGCCGCCGCTGACCTACCTGCGCCGGCTGCGCATGCAGCAGGCGCAGCGCCTGCTGGTGACCACCGAAGAGCCGGTGTCGCGCGTCGGCGAACAGGTCGGCTATCCCGACGCCTTCCAATTCAGCCGGCAGTTCCGCCGGGTCTGCGGGCTCAGCCCGTCGGCGTACCGCGAACGCATGCGGCTGCCGGCGATGCGCCCGCGGGAATCGGCCGCGGCCTCCGGAGAGCCGCTGTGACCATCGCCCGAAGCAGCTCCGCAGTGGCGATGGCGATGGCCATGGCGGTGACGCTGATCCTCGCGTGCCAGGCGCTGGCCGCCGCCGGCGAGGCGTCGTCGGCGCCGCGGGTGACGGGGACGTGCCTGGTCGCCCCCGACATCATCGCGCTCACCATCGAGGCCGGGTCGGTGATCCCCGGCAGCGTGACCGATTACCAGAAGCGCGCGGGCGACACGATCGATCGCAAGACGGACGGCGGGACGGAGACCCTGACGCTGATGCGCAACGGCGTCGCGTGCGGCGAGATCGTCGGCGTCGGCGATCGCCGGCAGCTGATCACGCCCGCGTCGCAGTCGGGCAAGGAGCTGGACACCGTCGTCGCCGACCGCGCTGGCACCTACACCGTGAGCAGCGCCGACGATCCCGCCTTCACCAATGGCATCCACCCGCGCGCGGTGAGCCGCAAGAGCAAGCCGATCGATTACGCGTGGAGGAAGCCGCCGGCGCGCCATGTGCTGTTCCTGCGCATGCCGATCCCGCTCACCGAGGGCCGCACCTACCGCATCGGCTGCGCCGGGCTCGGCGCGCAGCCGTCCGAGGTGGTGTTCCGCAACGAGACCCGCTCCATCCGCTCCCTCGCGGTGCACACCACCCAGATCGGCTACCGCGCCGACGATCCGTTCAAGCGCGGCTACCTGTCGATCTGGCTGGGATGGGAAGCGGGCGCAGCCAGCGACAACCAGGGCGCCTACAGCTATCCGGCTGGCCTGCGCTTCCAGCTGCTCGATGACGCCACCGGCGCCGAGGCGTTCAGCGGTGCGGTCGAGATGGCGCGGCGCGCCGGCGAAGCCGAAGCGATGTTCAAGCCGGCGAACTACAACGGCACCGACGTGCTGCGCATGGATTTCTCGCAGTTCACCAAGCCGGGGCGCTACCGGCTGCACGTCGACGGCATCGGCTGCGGCCATCCCTTCGTCATCGACGACGGCGCCGCCACCTGGGAGCACGCCTTCGTGGTGCAGATGCGCGGCTTCCTGCACCAACGCAGCGGCATCGCCCTCGGCCCGCCCTTCACCACCTTCATCAAGCCGCGCGATCACCACCCGGACGACGGCGTCGAGATCCTGCGCTCGACCTGGGCCGCGGGAATCTGGTCGGACGACGCCGGCGACGAGCACCATCTGCAGCAGGGCCTGAAGGACCACGCGACCAATGAGCGCGTGACCAATGCCTGGGGCGGCTACCACGACGCTGGCGATTGGAATCCGCGCCGCGTCAGCCATCTGCGCGCGACCATGGCGCAGCTGGAGATCGCCGACCTGTTCCCGGATTTCGCGGCGCGCGTCGCGCTGAATATCCCGCGCGACCATCGCATCCCCGACCTCTTCAACGAGGTGCTGTTCGAGATCGACTGCTTCCGCCGCACCCAGACCGCCGAGGGCGGCGTCGGCTATGGGCTGGAGACCGTCGGCGATCCCTCCGGCAACACCGTGAGCTGGCACACGACGGTGCTGCCGGTGTACCTCGCGGCGCCGGATCCCGGCAATTCCTGGTATTACACCGCGGTCTGCGCGCGCGCCGCCCGGCTGCTGCGCCGCCACGACGCCAAGCTCGCTGAGGTCTATGCCGAATCCGCCGCGCGGGCGATGGCGTGGGCGGAAGCGGAGTTCGCACGCCAGGCTCGGGAGCGGAAGCGGACCGCGGCGGAGCTGGCGTGGACCGCGCGCGACAGCCGGAACCTCGCCGCGGTCGAGATGCTGCGACTGACCCGCGACCGCCGCTGGCACGATCTGTTCCTGCTCGACACCGTGCTGACGACCGACACGCCGGCGCTGTTCGATTACATGAAGGCGTCGCAGAGCGATGCCGCCTTCGCCTATGCCGTGGCTGACACCGCGCTCACCGATCCCGTGGTGCGTGCGCGCGCGGTCACGGGGCTGGAGATGCTCGCCGATTCCGCCAAGGCCTACGCCGACGGCAACGCCTTCGACATCGTCTGCGACAACCGTTATCGTCCGATGTTCATGGGCTTCTATTCGACGCCGCACTGCGGACACGTGGCGCTGCGCGCCTACCACCTCACCGGCGAGGTGCGCCATCTCGAGACCGGCGTGCGCGCCTGCCAATTCAGCTCGGGGGCCAACCCCGACAACCTGGTCTTCACCACCGGTCTCGGGTCGAACCCGATCCGCCATCCCCTACACCTCGATTCGCGCATCAGCGGCCAGCAAGCGCCGGAAGGCCTCACCGTCTACGGCATCGAAGACCACGTGAACCGTCCGTGCACGTGGGCGTATTGGATCCTGCCGGCGATCGATTCGGTGATGTCGCCGGGCTACCTGAAATGGCCGCTGAGCGAATCCTACACCGACACCTACCTCTTCATCCCGGTGAACGAATTCACCACCGACATCTGGGATGAGAGCGTCTGGACCTGGGGATATCTCGCAGCGAGGCCGACCCGCCGCTGATCCGGCGCGGGGCGATTCGGCCTACGCGACGTTGGCGACAGGACGTACGTCGCCCTGGGGGCGTCCGTTGCCGCCGATTGCGCGGTACGGAAAAAAGGGTCATACTCCCGCCTCGGATACGTTTTGTCACGAACGGAGCATCGAACCCATGCGTCTGCCCATCTTCTGCCGCGCTACCCTCTCCTGCTTGCTTGGCCTGTCCGCGCCGGCCGCGCTCGTCGCCGGTGACGCTGCGGCCCCTCCCGGGATCGTCAGTGCGATCAAGGTGCTCTCGGACAAGGTCGAGGACGTCTCGGATCTCGAGTCGTGGAAGAAGACCTACATCACGGATGGCATGACGGATCAGGAGAAGGCCATCGCGATCTGGAAGACGGTGGTGAAGTACCGCCACCAGGACACGCCGCCCAACGAAGCGGTCGCCTTTGGCGAGAACGTCCACGACCCGCTCAAGACCATCCACGTCTACGGCTACGGCCAGTGCTGCTGCGCCTCGAGCAACATCGAAGGCCTCGCCCGTTACATCGGCCTCAAGGCGCGCGGCCGCATCATCAACGCCCACAGCGTGCCCGAGATCTTCTACGACGATGCGTGGCACCTGTTCGACGCCTCGCTGATGAACTACTTCGTCAAGCCGGATGGCAAGGTCGCGAGCGTCGACGAGATCCGCCACGCGGTGATGGAGTGGCTCGGCTCGCACGGCGACCTGCGCGGGAACGACAACAAGCTGCGCGCGTTCGCCAAGGACGGGGGCTGGAAGAACGGACCTCCGCTGCTCGCCTCGTCCACCTTCTACGACAAGGACGGCATCAACGGCGCCGGCTGGCACGGCTGGCCGTCGAACATGCAGGAATACGACTTTCCTGACGACAAGGCCGGCGTCTTCGAATACGGCCCGTCGATGGGCTACCAGCTCAACATCCAGCTGCGCCAAGGCGAGAAGCTGACGCGCAACTGGTCGAACAAGGGCATGAACGTCCCCGGCGACCCCGCCGATGAACTGATGAAGGACCGCAAGTACCTCGGCGTCCAGGCCAAGATGGGAGACATCGCGCCGGGCCGCGTCGGCAACGGCACGCTGGTGTACGACCTGCCCTTGGCCACCGGCGCGTTCCGCGGCGGAGCCCTGGTCGCCGACAACCTCGCCACCACCTCCGAGGACAAGGCCGCGCCCGCGCTGCACGCCAAGGATGTCGCCAAGCCCGGCGTCCTGGTGGTGCGCATGCCCTCGAGCTACGTCTACCTCGGCGGCGAACTCGCCTACACCGCCGTCATCGGCGGCAACGGCTCCGTCACCGTGTCCTTCAGCGACAACCAGGGCCTGGATTGGAAGGAGATTTCGAAGGCGACCGCCGCCGGCGATCAGAAGGTGGATCTCAAGCCGCTGAATTACCTGCGCTACGATTACCGTCTGAAGTTCGAGATCTCGGGCGCCAACACCGGCCTCGCCGCGGTGAAGATCAGCAACGACATCCTGCACGCGCAGACGCCGCTGCCCGCGCTCGACGCCGGCAAGAACACCATCACCTTCGCGACCGGCGCCCAGGAAGGGACGATCACCGAGGAAGGCTGCATGAATCCCGACGCCTGCAAAGGAAAGCAGCTGTCGTACCTCGATTTCCATCCTGTGGTCAAGGGCCTGGCGCCCGGAATCCTCGGCGTCGGCGAGACCGGCGCCGGCGATGCGACCTTCACCATCGCGACTCCCGGCGACATGACCCGGCTGCGCATGAATGCGCACTGGCGCGCGCGCGATGCGAAGGATTCCTACGACGTGTCGGTGTCCTTCGATGACGGCAAGACCTTCAAGGAGGTCGAGCACCTCACCGGACCGACGGTCGGCATCACCAAGTACTTCACCGTCACCGATATCCCGGCGGGAACCAAGCAGGCGCAGATCCGCCTGACCGGGCACCAGCGCAACACCACCTGCCTGTTCGACTGGCGCATGGCCGCCGACTACAAGGAGCCGAACGGCGGCTTCCGTCCGGTCAAGGTCACCTACACCTACGATGAGAACGGCAAGACGAAGCAGGACGTCCATATCGCCAAGCAGGCGACCGACACCTGGGCGATCACCTGCGACGGCAAGCCGCTGATGAAATCGATCGTCCTGGAATTGGCCGAGTAGCCACTCGGCCGGGGCGCACGGTACCTGGCGCCAGAGGTTCGACGACACCGTCCTGCGTCCCGATAATTCCGGGCGCAGGCGTTCGCCGGGCTATAATCCGCGCATGCGTTCCCCGTCGTTTCCCAGGAATCTCCGGCCGATGAAGGCGACGCCGGGGACCCTGCCGACTCAGGCCGATGACGCGGAGTTCGCCTTCGAATTCAAATGGGACGGGTTCCGCGCGCTGACCTCCTGGGATGGATCGAAGCTGGCGGTGAAGAGCCGCAACGATCTCGATCTGCTCGCCCGCTTTCCCGAGCTCGCGCGGATCGGCGAGGCCCTGCCTGGTCCCGGGG
>JACDEN010000237.1 GCA_013816415.1 Planctomycetota bacterium | reverse complement strand
GCTCTACACCGAGGATGATGCCGCGCGCGCGCTGCCGAAAGCGGTCGCCGCCGCCGCGCGGCTGTGTGCAATCGCCGCTGGCGTGGTGGTCGAGGAGCACGTCCAGGATGTCCAGGCCGCGAACATCGCCGCGCTGGTCGCAGGCTGCGATTGCGCGATCGATGGCACCGACAATTTCCAGACCCGGCATCTGCTCAACGAAGCGTGCGTGCGCGCGCAGGTTCCGTGGGTGTATGGCGCCTGCGTCGGCGCCTACGGCTGCTCGCTCGCGATCCTGCCGCGCGAGACGGCGTGCCTGCGCTGCATCCAGAGCGAACTTCCCGCGGCCGGCGATTCGCCGACCTGCGATACCGTCGGCATCATCCCGCCGGCGGTGCAGGTGGTGGCGGGATGGCAGGCGGTCGAGGCGCTGAAGATCCTGATCGGCCGTCGTGACCAGGTGCGACGCGAGCTGTGGGCGAGCGATCTGTGGGCCGGCACCTTCCAGCGCCTGCGCACCGACGCTTGGCGCGATCCGCACTGCGCGGTCTGCGGACCCGACCCCACGTACCCGCTTTTGTCTGCGCGCGCAGAACCCGCGATCGTCCTCTGCGGGCGCGACGCCATCCAGATCCGGCGCACGGCGCCTGATCTGGATGCGCTCGCGCGGCAGCTCGGACCGCGCGTCGAAGTGGCCAACGCCTACCTGCTGCGGTGGAGCGATGGAGCGCTGCGCGCGACCTGCTTCACGGACGGCCGCGTCATCGTCCAGGGCACGGCCGACGCCGCCGTCGCGCGCGCCTTCTGCGACCGCTGGCTCGGCTGACCCGGCGGATCAGCGGTACCAGCGCATCGTGGCGATGCGTTCGGCGACCCGCGGTGGCACCAGGCGGGCGATCGGCTCGCCCTGCGCCAACAGCTGGCGGATGGCGCTGCTGGAAATCTCCGGCAAGGCCGCCGGGTGGTCGTCCCATCCCCGGCGCGGCACCGCGATCACCTCGACCATGCGTGCGAGCTCCGCTCCGCGGTGCCAGCGCTGCATGTCCTGGGTGGTGTCGCTGCCGCCGACCAGGCACCACGAGACGTCCGGGTTCTCCTGTCGGAGCCTCACCACCAGGTTGTAGGTGAAGCCGCCCTCGTTGCGGCGCTCGTCATCGCGGATGCTGACGAACCCCAGGCCGGCGAACGCCTGCAGACACAGGTCCCAGCGCTGGTCCCACGGGGCCAGCGGCTTGTCGTAGGCGTGGCGATCGACCGGCATGACCCAGACCGCATCGACCCGACCCGAGACGTAGGCGTACGTCGCGGCCAGGACGTGGCCCCAATGCGGAGGGTCGAAGCTGCCGCCGAACAGCGCTATGCGCATGCCCAGCAGTTTTCCGCCCCGCCGCCCCCATTCCACTGCCAGCTCGCGTCGCGAATGGACCGGAATCGGGGAATGGCACTCGACTTGCATCTCTCGCCGTCGTTCACGTCAAATTGACCCGGAAGAACCCATGACCCAACACGCCTTCCAGACCGAAGTCCAGCAGCTGCTGCACCTGATGATCCACAGCCTGTACTCGGAGCGCGAGATCTTCCTGCGGGAGCTGATCTCGAACGCGTCCGACGCCTGCGACAAGCTGCGGTTCCTGGCGCTGACCGACAGCGCCCTGATGCGCGGTGACGAGAACCTGCGGGTCGAGGTCCTGCCCCAGGCCGAGGAGAAGCGGCTGGTGATCACCGACAACGGCATCGGCATGACCGAGGCCGAGGCCATCGAGCACCTCGGAACGATCGCCAAATCGGGAACCAAGGCGTTCCTCAAGGCCCTCGGCGACGACCAGAAGAGCAACGCCAACCTCATCGGCCAGTTCGGAGTCGGCTTCTATTCCGCCTTCATGGTCGCCGACCGCATCGTGGTCGAGACCAGGGCCGCATCCGTCGGCGCCGACCACGGCGTGCGCTGGGAATCGACCGGCGACGGCAACTTCTCGACCGAGACCATCACCCGCGCCCAGCGCGGCACCACCGTCACCCTGCACCTCAAGGACGACGCCAAGGATTTCCTCGAGGGCTGGCGCCTGCGCGAACTGATCAAGAAGTACAGCGACTACGTCGCCTACCCGGTGCGGCTGCCCAAGCACCTCACCGATGAGGAGAAGAAGAAGGGCACCACCGCCGAGCTCGAGCAGGTCAACGCCGGTCAGGCGCTGTGGACGCGGCCGAAGGACGGGATCACCGACGCGCAGTACCTCGAATTCTACAAATCGGCCTGCAAGCAGTGGGACGAGCCTGCGACCCGGCTGCATTTCAGCGTCGAAGGCACCCTGTCCTTCACCGCGCTGCTGTTCATTCCCGGCCAGAAGCCGATGGACCTGTTCGACCGCCAGAGCCGCGGACTGGGTCTGTACGTCAAGCGCGTGTTCGTGATGGACGACTGCAAGGATCTGCTGCCGGAATACCTGCGCTTCGTGCGCGGCGTGGTCGACAGCGATGATCTTCCGCTGAACGTCAGCCGCGAGATCCTGCAGCAGCAGGACACCGTCGCCAAGCTGCGCAAGCAGCTGGTCAAGCGCATCCTCGACCACCTGCTCAAGCTCGGATCATCGAACGACGAGGCCGAGAAGAAGGCCTTCGTATCGGTCGACGGCAATTTCGGCGCCGTGCTGCGCGAAGGTCTGGTCGGGGACTTCGAGAACCGCGACCGGCTGTCGCGGCTCGCGCGCTACCGCTCGACCCACACCGTCGCCACCTCGGAGAGCGACCGCACCGGACTCGAGGACTACGTCCGACGCATGCCCGAGGGCCAGAAATCCATCTATTTCATCACCGCGCCGAGCCTCGACGCGGCGAAATCCAGTCCGCATCTCGAAGGCTTCAAGAAGAAGGGCTTCGAGGTCCTGTTCATGACCGACCAGGTCGACGAATGGGTCGCGCAGCACCTCAACGAGTTCGACAAGCGGCCGCTGGTGAGCGTGGCGAAGGGCGTCGACGATCTCGCCGATGACAAGGACAAGAAGGCGCTGGAGGAGCAGACGAAGACCTACAGCGACTTCCTCGGCTTCTGCAAGGAGGCGCTCGCCGACGAGGTGTCCGAAGTGCGGTTGTCCAACCGGTTGACCGACAGCCCGTGCTGCCTGGTCGGCGAGGAGCACGCGCTCACGCCGCAGATGGAGGAGCTGATGCGCCGCATGGGCCAGGACGTGCCGAAGCAGAAGCGCATCCTCGAGGTCAACGCCGAGCATCCGCTGGTGGTCAAGATGCAGGCGCTGCAGGCCTCGGGCGGCGATCAGGAGCGGTTGAAAGACTACGTACGGGTGATGCGCGATCAGGCGGTGCTCGCGGAAGGCGGCCGCATCGCCGATCCAGCCGCATTCGCGCGTCGCGTGCAGTCGCTGCTCAGCGGTGCGGTCGATGCCCCGCCGCAGTCCGCCAAGGCGGGCGCCTAGCAGGTGCTGAAAAGCACCCTGCTGGGGTTTCAGGGGGCGTCTGCCCCCTCAATGAAGAAAGTCGACGATCTAAAAACCCGGCAAAATAGCGACCGCAGGTCGCGCCGGGTTTTTTGATCGCTAGCAGGAGGCGGTTTTCCGCATCCTGCTAGTCCGTCCAGTCCTCGTCACCGAGAGCGGAAAAGGCCGAGGTCGGCAGGGGGCTCGCCTGCGCCAGGTACGCATCGAGGCCCGCGCTCGGCTGGACCAGGCTCGCCTGCGCGAAGCCGGCGGGAATGCCGCCGCCCGCGGCCGCCCGCACTTCTGCCGCGGGCCGCCCCCCGGGCTCTCCGCCGCGTGCGACGATCAGCAGATCCACCGGCGGGATCGCGATCGGCTTGGTGGAATCGCGGAAGAACGCCGCGCTCAACGCCGAGCGATCGCTGACGTCGCTCAGCACCATCGCATCGGGCCAGAGGGATCCCGGATGGCGTTCGCGACCAAGCCGGCGTTCACGCCGATAGCGCCACATCGCGACGCTCGAACGGCGATGCATCCTTGGAACGTTGCCCAAGGCGTCGCAGCGCGCCGCCCGCTGCCGTTCCCAGCTGGCGATCGCGCGCAGCCGATCCCAGGCGAACGGTCCCGGTTCCGCTGATTCGTCGGCGATGATGTCCTCGGTGTCGAGCGCCGACACCTCGGGAAACCGCGTCATGACCGCTTCGGCCACGCGCAGGGCCTCGACGCAGAACCAGTGCGGTCCGGCGAGCGGGATGCTGACCACCAGGGGCACCGGCATCCATCCAGCGTAGGAGCGCGGAGGATGCATGGAGTCCTCCTCGAGCGGCGGCGTTCCGAGATCGAGGATGCAGCGCGCGCCGGTGGCGGCGTCGCTCCAGGTTCCCGGTCGATACGCAGCGCCCGTCCGGCCGTCGAGCGCCAACCCCGGGATCGCGGCGAGGCCATCGGTGAGGTCCTCGAGCGCGATCGCCGGTGAACCCGCGGGTTGGAAGAACAGCAGCGTGAACACGGTCAGCGGATCGCGTGCAGGCTGGCGCGGAAGAGCGCCCGGATGTTCGGATGCGGCAGGTGCTTCATCACCCCGTCGGCATCGAACCATTTCGCCGAGACGTGCTCGCGGCTGAGCGTGACGTCTGAGCAGGCGGTGATCGCGGGAAAATAGACCGTGCGCTTCTGCCGGCCGTTGGGCACCGCGTAGTGGAGCTCGAGCGCCGGGCCGTCGATCGCGACCAGACCGATCCCGCATTCCTCGGCGCATTCGCGCAGCGCGGTCTCGATGACCGATTCGCCATCGTCCTGATGACCCTTGGGGAATCCCCATTCCCGGTGCTTGGCCGCCTTGAGCAGCAGCCACAACGGTCCGCCGCGAGCGGAACGGCGCAGGATCAGGCCACAGGCGACCAACTCGGTGTGCTGATGCTTCTGCCGTTCGGAGTCGTGGCCTGGCATCGTGGCTACCGTGGACCCCGCGGCGGGGGTTCAAGCATCCGCCGCTGTCCGAGCGCCGCGCTGAAACGCTGCGCGCGCGACGGCATCGCCGAGGCGAGACGCGCGGTTTCGCGGGCGATCGCCGCTGCGAACTGCGGGCTCGGCACCGGCCGCACGAGGTTGTCGCAGCTGATGGTGAAGTCGACGCCGGCGGCCTCCGAGAGCAGCGATTCGAGCGCCTGGATCGTCGCCTCGTGGTGTTCGAAGAGTTCCTGCGCCGCCGCATCGCGTCCGTCGGGGATGTACCAGAATCCGTAGTCGACCAGTTCGCGGCGGGTCGGACCCGCGGTCAGCCAGTGCGCAGCCTCGTGCAGGCAGCTCTGCGCCAGTCCGCGCGCGTACACCACCTCGGCGATCGGACGGAAGCGTCCGGCGGGCAGGTACAGCGGCTCGTCGCCGCCGCGCACCATGCGCGCGCGATCGAGCGGATCGCCGACGCCGGCGAAGCAGCGGTCGAAGAC
>JACDEN010000236.1 GCA_013816415.1 Planctomycetota bacterium | reverse complement strand
GCGCAACTGCGCACGCGTTTCCGGCGGCGCCGCCGCGACATCGATCCGGCGCAGGCCGCGAGCGAAGCGCGTGCGTGCGCGGCGATCTGTGCGGAGCTGCTGGCGAAGGCCGCGACCTTGGCCAGCTATCTCGCGATGCCGGACGAGATCGACCTCCAGCAGCTGCACGACGCGTGGTGGGCGAGCGGTCGGCTGCTGGTGGTTCCACGGGTTGACGGCGGCGGCCGGCTGACCTGGCATGATCTGCAGCGCGACGACCAGCGCCTGCGCGCCGGCGCCTACGGCATCCGCGAGCCCAACCCCGACCTGGTCCCGGCGCGCGAACTGCCCGCGGGCGCTGCGATCATCGTGCCCGGCATCGCCTTCGGTTCCGACGGCCGACGCCTCGGTCAGGGCGTGGGCTATTACGACCGCGTGCTGGCGACCCATCGCGGTCTGAGCGTGGGCGTCGGCTATTCCTGCCAGCGCTGCGACGACCTGCCGCTCGAGCCGCACGATCGCCCGGTCGCGGCGGTGGTCCTCGGCTCCGTCCTCGTGCTCGTGCCACCGCGCGCGCTCCCAGCTTGACCCGCCCCGTGGCGCTTCTAGTTTCCGCGTGCAAATCGAGATCGTATGGAGACTTGGGAGAGCGGCTTAATCCAGGACATTGCTAATGTCCCGAGGGAGTAAAATCCCTCCGTCGGTTCGAATCCGACAGTCTCCGCCACTGGCGTGTCGTCCTATTTCGGCATCTTCATGGTGCGGCTCATCGACGACACCAGCTCCTGCCTCAGCTGCACCAGGCGCTTCTCCATCTCGACCATCTCGCTGACCGTTTCCGGGGTCTTCGCGTACGAGCTCATGTCGTTGAGCTTGCGTGTGATCTCCGCGATCTCGTCGCGGGCGTTCATCACCTTGAGGTCCTTGTTGGCGTTGGCCAGCCGCCTCGTGGTCTTGGATTCCTTCATCGTCGCGTTCCCTCCGGTATCCAGGTGAGGATACCACACAGGATGCCGGGCCGCTCGGACGTCCTGTGCGGGTCAGCGCCGTCGGGGTGCATCATTCGCAGCAGATGCCCCAGCGGAGCGGCGTTAGCCAGCCAAACGTTGCGTCTACCCGGGCCGCACCTGACCGCAAACCGAGCGGTCGATGGGAGGGCGAGGACCGGCTTCAGGGAATGGCTGGACGATGGACGGTGGCGGGGCTCAGCGGCGCATTCCACTCCTGCCGGAGTGATGGCCGCGAGCGGTCACCTCATGCGGTTGGTCGAACTCATGGCGGCGATCAGTTCCCGACGCAGGGATGCGATGCGCTTCTCCAACGCCGCGCAGGTCGACAGCCGCGCGAGATCCTTGGGCAGCGCGCTGAGGGCCTGCAACTCGGCGGTGATCCGGGTGATCTCCTCGCGCACACGCATCAGGTTCAGGTCCTGCTTGTTGCTCTCCAGGCGCAGCGTGGCGGGCGGCGGTTGCACCATGAGGTCACCTCGGCTTCTCCAAAACCATACCACAAAATACGAGTGGATGACGGTGCGCGGACTTACTACTAGGTGTCAGAGTTGACCTATTTTCCCCGCTCATTTCAATGCCAGCGGTCACGCCGAGCGCGCAAGCCCCGGCGCATTATCGGCCTCGGGCGAAAGGCCTGTTATGACCTTTGGGAGAGCAGTCGGCGGACCCCCGGCGGCCGGCCGCGGCCGGGCCTGGCGGCGACGACCGGCGACCGATGCCATCCATGCCAGCGAGTACAGCACGCAGGCTCCAGCGATCAGCAGGGCGGCCGCCACGCCGATGATCACCGCCGCGAGGAACAGCTTGAGGCAGAACACCAGGCACAGCACCAGGAACGGAAGCAGCGCGACGAGCAGCAGCCCGACGATGATTCCCGAGATGATCTTCCGGGTGCGCACAGCCAGGTCAGCGCGAGAAGCGGATGTCGAGCGTCCGCATCCAGGTGTGCAGTCCGGCATCCTGGATCGGCAGGACCAGCGCGTCGTCCGCCGACTCGTTGTGATGCGAGTGCCAGAGCCCGGGGGGCGTCACGAAGGCGCTACCGGGCTGCCACTCGGCGCGGATCGGATCGATCAGCGAGCCGTCGTCGGCGATCTTTTCGGCGATCAGCGTGCACGTGCCCGGCGATGCGGCGATGCAGAGATCGAGCGCGACCGAGTTGTGCCGGTGCGGCTTCTGCACCGCGCCCGCCGGTAGCACGTTCAGCAGCGACCACAGCACGTGAGTCGCGGTCATGGTCTGGGCGGTGTCGGCGTTGCCGAGGATGATGCCCATGCGGTTGCGTCGCTCGGCGCCGGGTTCCGCACGGACGCGCGCGAGTTCTGCGGCGAGGGCTTCACGGCGGTAGATGGCGGGTGCGAAGCGCTCGGTCGTCGGCGCGACGCCGAGGTCGTCGAGCAGCGGCTGGTCGGTCACCCAGTACAGCGCGGCGTCGGCGTCGGCGGCATGCGCGACCGCGGCGGCGGCCGGCAGCGCGATGACGTCGCCGATCGACCAGGAGAAGGCGCGGCCGCTGGCGTGATCGCCCTGGACGAGCGAACGACCGGACCCGCGGATGACGTAGAACAGCTGCGAGGTTGCTCGCGCGGCGGTGTCCACCGACTCGCCCGCCCGGATGCGGACGAAGTTCGCGAGCAGGTTGGGGCTGGTCGCCGGCCAGGGGCAGCGCAGGACGGCGGACAGATCCCAGGGGATGACCCGGCTCGGACCGGACTCGTGCCGCGAACTGGGGAAGACGTCGTACGGCACGCTGGGCACGGCGGGGTCCGCGGCCTTGGTGTACTCGAAGTAGCGCGCGGATGCGCTCCAGTCGGTCGCGGATGCGGGCGTGGGCTTGGCTGCGGTCATCGGCGGCAGGCTCCGTCGCGCGCCAGTATCGCGAGTGTGCATGCGACGGAAGCGGCTCCATGGTGCGCGGTCATCGGCGGCGGCGCCGCTGGCGTCCCGAGCGCTTCGGCGCAGGCGCGTCCTCCTTGCCGACCTGGCCATTGGCCTCGATCGCCCTGATCTGATCGCGCAGTCGGCCGGCCTCCTCGAAGCGCAGCGCTTCGGCGGCCTCGATCATGCGCTTGGTCAGGTCCGGCACATCGACGGGGGTGTAGCTTTCGCCGCTCGCCGAGACCCCGCCAGCCTCGGCGACGCGCCGCGCCTTGATCTGATCGGCGAAGGCGTGCGCGGTGTCCTGCCGGAAGGCGATGGTCGGGGTGATCCCGTGTTCACTGTTGTACTGCCGCTGGTAGCCGCGGCGGCGCTCGGTCTCGGACAGCGCATAGCGCATCGCCGCCGATTCGCGGTCGGCGTAGAGGATGACCTGGCCCTCGACGTGGCGGGCGGCGCGGCCGATGGTCTGGATCAGACTGGTCTGCGAGCGCAGGAAGCCCTCCTTGTCGGCGTCGAAGATCACCACCAGCGAGACTTCGGGCAGATCGAGGCCTTCGCGCAGCAGGTTGACGCCGACCAGGCACTGGGTCTCGCCGGTGCGCAGCGCCTGGAGGATCTCGACGCGTTCGATGGCGTCGATGTCGCTGTGCAGATAGGTGGTGCGCACGCCGGCTTCGGCGAGGAACTCGCTGAGATCCTCGGCCAGACGCTTGGTCAGCGTGGTCACCAGGATGCGCTCGTTGCGCGCGCAGCGCGCCTTCGCCTCGGTGATCAGGTCTTCGACCTGTCCTGAGGTCGGACGCACGCTGACGATTGGATCGATGACGCCGGTCGGACGCACCAGCTGCTCGGCGCGCGCCTGCTCATGCGCCTTCTCGTACGGCCCGGGCGTCGCGCTGACGAAGATCGATTGCGTGACCAGGCCTTCCCATTCGTCGAAGCGCAGCGGGCGGTTGTCGAGCGCGCTCGGCAGGCGGAAGCCATGGCCGACCAGCGTCTCCTTGCGCGAACGGTCGCCGGCGAACATGCCGCCGATCTGCGGGATGGTGACGTGGCTCTCGTCGATCACGCACAGGAAGTCCGGCGGGAAGAAGTCGTACAGGCAGTATGGCCGCTCGCCGGCCTTGCGCCCGGTGAGGTGGCGCGAGTAGTTCTCGATGCCATTGCAGTAACCGACCTCGCGCAGCATCTCGAGATCGTACTTGGTGCGCGACAGCAGGCGCTGCGCCTCGACCAGCGCGCCCTGCTGCATCAGTTCGCGGTGGCGTTCGTCGAGCTCGTCCTCGATCGCGGCGATCGCGCCGTCGAGGGTGTTCTCCTCGACCACGAAGTGCTTCGCCGGATAGATGTTCAGCTTGTCGTGTCGCCCGAGCACCTCGCTGGTGAGCGCGTGCACGGTGACGATCTCCTCGATCTGGTCGCCGAAGAAGGAGATGCGGATGGCGGTGTCCTCGTACGCCGGCCACAGCTCGACGACATCGCCACGGACGCGGAACTTGCCGCGTTGGAAATTGAGGTCGCCGCGGTTGTACTGGATCGAGATCAGCTGGCGCAGCATGGCGTCGCGCTCGATCTCCTGCCCGACCTCGACGCGCACGGTGAGATCCTGGTAGGAATTCGGCGAACCCAGGCCGTAGATCGACGACACCGAGGCGACGATCAGCACATCGCGCCGCGACAGCAGGCTGCGCGTCGCTGACAGCCGCAGCTTGTCGATCTCCTCGTTGATCGTCGACTCCTTCTCGATGTAGAGGTCCTTCGATGGGACGTACGCCTCTGGCTGGTAGTAATCGTAGTAGCTGACGAAGTACTCGACGGCGTTGTTGGGGAAGAAGCCCTTGAATTCGCTGTAGAGCTGCGCGGCCAGGGTCTTGTTGTGCGAGAGCACCAGGGTCGGCCGCTGGATCTGCGCGACGACGTTGGCGATGGTGAAGGTCTTGCCGCTGCCGGTCACCCCGAGCAGCGTCGACGCGCTCTTTCCGGACTGCACCGCCGCGACCAGCTGCTCGATGGCCCGCGGCTGATCGCCCATCGGCTGATAGGGGGCGTGCAGCTTGAATCCGGCAGACTCACCGACGACAGGCATGGGGGCTCCATTCTACGCACGCTTTTTACAGGGGGAGCCGCATCAGGCGGCGCCCCCATCAACGCGCCTCTGGCGCTGCCCCCTGGAAGACGGGTTAAGGTGAAGATTTGGGGAGGCGACTCTCGTGCGGCGCCAGCAGGGCCACCATTCCGTCCGTCCATCATTCAGAGGGTTTCCCCAGGATGCGGTCCCTCGTAACCCGTGACGAGTACACTTGATTCAGACCCCTCCCTTGCCGGATTGTCTGGGCTTGACCAGCCTGCAAGCTGCCACGTCCAGACGTCCAGGAGCTGCCATGGCATCATCTTCCCGCTACCGCCGCCCCGGCGCACAGAAGCCGTCCGGCCGCCAAGCGGCGCCTGAGCCTGATGCCGACGTCGAGGCCGAGCTGCCCGCTGATGACGTCGATGTCGCGCTTCCCGAAGGCGGCG
>JACDEN010000235.1 GCA_013816415.1 Planctomycetota bacterium | reverse complement strand
TGACCCCGCTTGCCGCGTATTCCTCGCCGGCGACGTCGCTGCGACCGGGCTCAACCTCCAGCATGCCGCGTCGGCGGTTCTCAACGTCGATCTGCCATGGAATCCGGCCGTGCTCGAGCAGCGCATTGGACGCGTCCATCGCATTGGCCAACGCAAGCCGGTGCGGGTGGTGAATCTCGTCGCCGAAGACTCGATCGAGCACCGCATTCTCGGTCTGCTGGGGACGAAGCGCTCGCTCGCGTCCGGCATCCTCGATGGCGGCCAGGACACGGTGGATCTGGGTGGCGACCGCATGAAGCGCTTCATGTCCGAGGTGGAACAGGCGTCGGGAACCACGCCGGCGCAGTCCGCCGCTACCACCGCTACGCCTCTGCCTCTGGAATCATCAGGCCTCGTCGCCAGCGACCAGCGGCGACCCATCCCGGCTCGACGCCAGCAGGTGGCGACTCCCGCGGCCATCGCTGCGCGCCTCGCCGCGCTGGTGGGTGGGATGGCCGCTGACCTGCAGGTCACGATCGGCACGGATGGGAAGGCCACGGTGACCCTGTCCGCGGATCTCCTGGAGCGGTTTTGCGCTGGAAAGGATGCAGCTGCTTCCGCTGTATGAGTCCTTCTCCACCCGCTGCTGCTGCTGTCCGCATCATCGTCGATGAACGTGAAATCCCGAGTGGCACCTCCACCATCCTGTCAGGCATGGAGGGCGTGGAAATCGTCGTTAGACGCTTGGATCTCGGTGATTACCTCATCGACGATTCATTGATCGTTGAACGCAAGACACTGCTCGACCTGGTGGGATCGATCAAGGACGGAAGGTTCTTCCGGCAGGTATGCCGACTCGTGTCAGCGCGGGCACGCGGCGTGCTGATCCTGGAGGGAGTCGCATCGGAAATGATCGGCTGCGAGATGCGTCGTGAAGCAATCCAGGGCGCTCTGATCGCCGCCACGGTCATTCTCGGCATAGCCATCCTGCGCTCGACCGGGCCAGAGGAGAGCGCGCGCCTGATGGTCTACGCGGGTCGCCAAGCGCGATCCCGCGTCTACTCGCATGGATCGCTCAGGCGCTTCATCGGCGCACGGCGTCCGGATGGGAAGACCGTCGTCCAGACGCACATGCTTCAGGGCATACCCGGAATCGGCCCCGCGCGGGCACGCGGGCTTCTGAATCATTTCGGCAGCATAGAGGCGATCGCCACTGCCGATGTCGATGAATTATCGAAGGTGGCAGAGATCGGACCACACACTGCGCGAATGCTCAGGTGGGCAGTGAGCGAACGAGGCGTCCTTTACAGCAGCGAACCGCTGTAAAGCGACCCGGAGGTCGAGCCAACCGCTGTCGCAGGTGGATGGATATCTCCTTTGGCCTCCTCGGGATTCCGCACCCTGCGGATCCCACGGAGGCCCCATGGCACACAAGCCCACCGCTCATTCCAAATCGCCACGCCAGTCGGCCAAGCAGGATCAGCTCGACGCCTTCCGCGAGTCGCCCGCGGGCGAGTTCCTCACCACCGACCAGGGCGTGCGCGTGGCCTCGACCGACGACTCGCTCAAGGCCGGGGCGCGCGGCCCCACGCTGCTCGAGGATTTCCATCTGCGCGAGAAGATCATGCGCTTCGATCACGAGCGCATTCCCGAGCGCGTGGTCCACGCCCGCGGGGCGGGCGCGCACGGATACTTCCAGGTCTACAAATCCTTGGCGAAATACACCAAGGCCGCCTTCCTCCAGGATCCCGCGATCAAGACGCCGGTGTTCGTGCGCTTCTCGACCGTCGCCGGATCGCGCGGCTCGGCCGACACGGTGCGCGACGTGCGCGGATTCGCCGTCAAGTTCTACACCAGCGAGGGCAACTTCGACCTCGTCGGCAACAACATGCCGGTCTTCTTCATCCAGGACGGCATCAAGTTCCCCGACCTCATCCACGCGGTGAAGCCGAATCCGCGCAAGGAGATCCCCCAGGCCGCGAGCGCGCACGACAGCTTCTGGGACTTCATCTCGCTGACGCCCGAGACCGCGCACATGGTCATGTGGGTGATGTCCGACCGCGCACTGCCGCGCAGCTACCGCATGATGGAGGGTTTCGGCGTCCACACCTTCCGCCTGATCGACGGCCAGGGCAAAGCGCGTCTGGTGAAATGGCACTGGAAGCCGGTCCTCGGCATGAGCTCGCTGGTGTGGGAGGAAGCCCAGCAGATCAACGGCAAGGATCCCGACTTCCACCGCCGCGACCTGTGGGAGGCGATCGAGTCCGGCAATGCGGTCGAGTACGAACTCGGCCTGCAGGTGGTGGACGAGGACGAGGCGCTCGCCTTCGGTTTCGACCTGCTCGACGCCACCAAGCTCCTGCCCGAGGAGGTGGTGCCGATCGAGCGCGTAGGCAAACTGGTGCTCGACCGTAATCCGCAGAACTTCTTCGCCGAGGTCGAGCAGGCCGCCTTCTGCGTCGGCAACGTCGTGCCGGGCATCGACTTCACCAACGATCCGCTGCTGCAGGCGCGGCTGTTCTCGTACCTCGACACCCAGATCACCCGTCTCGGCGGTCCGAATTTCGCCGAGCTGCCGATCAATCGGCCCATCGCCCCGGTGCATAACAACCAGCACGACGGCTTCGCGCGCCAGACCATGAACGTCGGCGCGGCCAATTATCTGCCCAACTCGCTCGGCGACGGCTTCCCCAAGCCCGCGACCGAGCAGCAGGGCGGGTACGCCCACCACGCCGAACGCGTCGACGGTAAGACGACGCGCGCGCGCAGCGACAGCTTCAAGGACCACTTCAGCCAGGCGCGCCTGTTCCTCAACAGTCTGTCGCCGGTGGAGCGCGGCCATGTCACCGATGCCCTGTCGTTCGAGCTCGGCCACTGCGAGCGTCAGGCGGTGCGCGAGCGCGTCGTCAACGCCATCCTCGCGCACATCGACGCTGAGCTCGCCGCCGCGGTGGCCGCAGCGGTCGGTGTCGAGGTGAAGACGGCGGCGAAGGCGCCGGCCATCACTACCGGACGCAAGGGCAAGGCGGTGACGGCTTCGCCTGCGCTGAGCATGGTCCGAGGCGCCCTGCCATCGATCCGCACGCGGCGCATCGCCCTGCTCGCCGCTCCGGGATGCGTCGGCGGGTCGCTCGCCGCGGTGAAGCGGGCGCTCGAGGCCGAGGGTGCGAGCGTCGAGGTGGTATCGACCGCCCTCGGCGCGGTCGCGAGCGCCGATGGCAAGGATCCCGTGGCGGTGCGCTCCCTGCTCGGCGTCGCCTCGGTGATGTACGACGCCGTCGCCGTCGCCGATGGCGAGGCCAGCTCCGCGACCCTGGCCGCGAACGCCGACGCGGTGCGTTTCGTGAAGGAGGCCTTCGGACACTGCAAGGCGATCGCTGCGATCGGACACGGCGCCGCGGTCTTGACCGCCGCCGGAATCCCAGCCGAAGCCCGGTCGGCCGGAGTCGTCACTGGCGCCAAGCCCACTGAGCTCGGCCGCGACTTCATCGTCGCCATCGCCCAGCATCGCCACTGGGGACGCGAACAGGTGCGGTCGCGCCCACCGCTCGGGCGCCCGCCCAAGCGTTGATCTGGCGGGAGCGTCCTTCCCCCGCAAGGATCGAACGAAAAAGGCAGGTCCAACGGCCTGCCTTTTTCGTTCGCGGTTGGGATGCCAGGAGGCTGATAGGCAGTTCGGGCGCATCGCATGATCACGCCCAGTCCAGCAGCGAGCCGCCCCTACCGCTTCTTGGCGGCTCGTTGCGCGCACGCTGCTGAGTTGGCCGCCACCGCGGCGCGGATGAGCTGCTTGAAAGCGGCTGCGTTGATCTTCTCGCCTTCGCGAAGGTCGATCGCACGCCGCGTGTTCCCTTCCAGGCTGGAATTGAAGAGCTTCTTCGGGTCCTCGATCGAGGCTCCGCGATGGAAGGTGAGCTTCACGACCTGCATGTAGGATTCCCCGGTGCAGACGCCGCCGTCATGGGACCAGACCGGGGTCCCCATCCATTTCCATTCCTCCTGGATGTCCGGATCGGCTTCCTGGATGAGCTGACGGACCCGAGCGAGGGTCTCGCCCCTCCAATCGCCCAGTTCATGGATCCGCTTGGTGATGTTCGCAGAAGCGGCTGCGCCGTCCGCATGTTGTGTCGGCTTCATGTCTTCTCCGATCCTTTGTTCACCCGCCCGCACTGACCAGCAAGAGAAGCATAAACCGGGAAACGAGGCGAGCGAGCGGGCGGTGGGACGAGGCTCACGACGGGCAGCACCGGCCATGATCGACGGCCGGAGGGAGCGGCCGTCGTCCAGGCACCCATCCGGGACACTACCGACGCTGGCTCCAGCGGACCGGACGCGGTGGACGCCAGAACGGCCGGCGGGGGTCGCGCGAGGTCTGGGGGATGTCGAGGAGCTTCGCCATCCAGGGCAGGATGACCACCTCGCGTGCGGGCAGCAGGTCGTGCTGCTGCATGAGCGCGCGCAGGCGGAAGGCGACGCGCTCGGGCTCGTCCCACGCGTCCGGCGACGCGGGCGCGGTCACAGGATCGAGGCGGCACAGGTACTCGAGCAGCAGACGGAACTCCACCTCTGGCGACGGCCAGCGGACATGACGATGGAATGCGTGCCAGGCGGAGGCCAGCGCGCGACGGACGGCGTGCAGGCGCTCCGCTGCCCGTGCATCGAGCGTCCCCGCATGGCATGCGCTCGTGAGATGTCCAAGCTCGACATCGAGCGCGGGAACCACCGCGAGATCGCCAGTCCACAGTTCCGCGAGGGAGACGGAATCGTGATCCATGTGCGGATCCGCAGCGCGCGCCGCGGCGCATCGCGCCTGCAGGCTCGTCAGTTCGTTGCGCGTCGCCTCGCTGGCGTCGCCGTCGACGATCTGTTCGATCAGGGTGGTGATGCGCCGGATGACCGTCCGGATGACCAGCGCCGATGGCTGCCAGCTCAGGTAGCCTGCGGCCCGGTGCGGTTGCGCGAGCAGCTGTCCGGCCTGCGGATGGCGAGCGAGCAGCGTCGCGAAATCGGCGTGGGCGGCGATGACCGCAGCCGTCATCTCAGGCGAGACGTCGACCCCAGGTTCCGGCAGGATGCGCTCGAACCGCCGCTCGGCGTCGCGCATGAGCGGATACCAGGGTATCAGCGCCTTCGCCTCGGTGAGATCGCGGCAGCGCAGGCCGTTGTCATCGATCCGCCGCCGGGTGGTGCCGGTGGGCTCGCCATCGCGGTCGGTGTCGACCTGCTCGTACACATGCACGCGTACCCACCACACGGCGTCGCAGCGCGCGCAGCGGCGGATCTGGGCGGACGTTCCCGTCGGCGGCGGCGGATAGGGGGTGTCGCTGAGGACGTCGGCAAGGGCGTAATTCGCCGACGGCGCCGGAAAATCGGGGTCGCCATCATCGCACGGGCACGATCCCATCGCCAGACGCTAGACG
>JACDEN010000234.1 GCA_013816415.1 Planctomycetota bacterium | reverse complement strand
GTATTCGACATATCGCCGATGATCTTGCGCATGGGAGCTGGCAGGTGCCTGACGAGGGTCGGGACCGCCAGGATCTGGGCCCCCTTCGCCAAACGCGGGGTCACCAGGAGGTCGATCACCTCGATGCTGTAATGGCCTGCCAGATGCTCGTCGCAGATCTTGCGCAGGTTCGCCAATGCCAGGATCGTCTTCGGAGTCTGTCCGGCGACATAGAGCAGCATGTTCCACGGGGAGTTCTTCTTCTTCCTTTTCTTTTTCTTGACGGGCACGGCTTTGATGCTCATCGGCTGGCCTTCCGGGCAAGCCGCCGCTTACGTCGCACCGACTGCGGTGTATCGGCGGTGCGCATGGCCGCGATGCGCAGCCGTGTCGAATCATCGTCGGCCATCCGCTCATCGCTGGCCTTCTGGGCCTGGAGCATTTCGGCGCTGTCCGACTCGAGACTCGCCTGGAGGACGCGGATCTGGGCTTCGGTCGCCATGCGCTTGTGCTCGATGGCACGCCGGCGCTTCTCGAATTCCTGGGTCAGGCCTCGCTGATCCTGCCCTTCCCGAGCGCCGCGATCGACGCGCGCTGAACCCATCAGCACCCCCGACGAACCCAGGTACACATCGACGAGCTCGATTCCGCTGTCGTTCATGATGAATTCGCGGACCTGGTTCGAGTGGCGCATGCCGCGTGACTTGAGGATCATCAAGCCGCGATTCCGCTCGCCGTCGTGCTCGTACGTGCGCACCAGCATCCACGTGTCCATCAACGAGGAGATGGTGGTCTCGGTCGTTTCGAGCGTGCTGCCGCCGAAGGTGAGACTGGTGAAGACGCCGGTGATCTCCTCGTGCTTGAGCATATCGATCAACCGGGTCAGCATCGCCTTGACCTCGGTCGTCGTCCCTGCGGCGATGAAATTCGAGATCGGATCGAGGATGACGAGCTCTGGTTTGAATTCACGTATGGCATTGGCCATCGTCACCAGATGCATCTCCAATCCGTGAAGCGACGATCGCGACGCGAGGATCCGGAGCGTTCCGTTCTCCAGGAAGGGAGCCAGGTCATTGCCGATCGAACGCATATTGCGGACAATCTGGTCGCGGGACTCCTCGAAGGCGAAATACAGGCACCGCTCGCCGCGTCGGCAGGCGGCCGAGGCGAACCAAGCCGACAAGGTGCTCTTGCCGGTGCCGGCCGTACCGGAAATGAGGACGCTGCTGCCTTTGAAATAACCCTTTCCGCCAAACATCGTATCCAGGCGGTCGATTCCGGTGGATCGCCGCTCCGAGGACGCTCCGTGGTCGAGCCCGATCCCGATCGGGAACACCGAGAAGCCGCGATCGTCGATGAGGAATGGGAATTCATTGGTCGCGTGCGAGGATCCGCGGTATTTGACGACCCGCAGGCGGCGCGTGGTGATCTCATCCAGCACCCGGTGGTCGAGCAGCACGACGCAATCGGACACGTACTCCTCGATACCGTAGCGGGTCAGGGTTCCCTGGCCCCGTTCCGCGGTGATCAGGGTGGTGATGCCGCGGTCCTTCAGCCAACGGAAGAGGCGGCGCATTTCGGCGCGCAGGATCGCCTCGTTCGGCAGCGAGGCGAACAGCACTTCCAGGGTATCCAGCACCAGGCGCTTGGCGCCGATCTGGTCGATCGCCGCGCCCAGTCGCACGAACAATCCATCGAGGTCGTATTCGCCTCCGTCGATGACCTCGCTGCGTTCGAGGTAGACATGCTCGACGAGCATCTTCTTCTTGCCGACCAGTGACGAGATGTCGTGGCCGATCGACGCGAGATTCATCGCCAGTTCTTCGGCGGTCTCTTCGAAGGTGAAATAGACGACCGGTTCGTTCAATTCCTTCGCCGCATGCACGAGGAAGTGCATCGCGAACAGGGTCTTTCCGGTACCGGCGGAACCGCAGATCAGCGAGCATCGCCCCTTGGGCAGGCCGCCGCCGGTGATCTCGTCGAACCCCGGAACGCCGGTCGCGGCCTTGCGCAGGATGCTTGCGGGGCCTTTGCGCAGTAGGGACGGCAATGCGAGACTCCGGCGATTGGCCATGGCGACAGGCTCCGATGAGGCACACCTTTCAAGCCGGGGGGCTGTCGGGATAGGGGAAATATGCGAAAGCTTGCGACTCCCCTCAGATTCATGCCTGCACGCAACCTTGCAGACAATGACGGCGAACGATTCGCGGGGAAACAGGCACGTGTGCACCATCAGGTCCATTATAAATAAAAAATGTTGTGTTTCGCCGGGCGTCCAAGGTCGTTGGCAAGCAGTGCCGGTATGGGCGCGCGCTTCAGTAGCCTCTCACCATGTCTGAGCTGCGCGTGCTGGTGATCGACGACAATCCGGGGGATGTGACGTTGCTGAGGGAAGCCTTCATGGAAGTACAGATCCCATTGGATCTGCTGGTCGCCGAGAACGCGGTCCAAGCCTACGCGATGATGCGTGATATTCCCGAATCCAAGGCTCCGGACATCATTCTCATCGACCTCAATCTGCCCGTCATCAAGGGCCAGGCCGTGCTGCGGGAATTGAGCGATTTCCATCCGTGGCGCAAATCGCGCAAAGTGGTGCTCAGCTCGTCCGCCGCCAGTCATGAGATCGCCGAATGCCTGAGGCTCGGGGCCCACGAATATGTGGTCAAGCCGACCGAGTTCGACGACTACATCGAGCTGGCGCGGCGCCTGGGGTGCCCTGTCAGCGGGTCGACCGCGCGATTCCGCAAAGATGCGTCCTCGAGCACGATACCCGCTGCCGCGACGCGACGTGTGCGTCCCGCCAGCGGCTCCTCCCAGTTCCGGCACACCACCTAGCCCGCTTCCAAGCTCGACCAGATTTTCCGGAGGGGACATGCCAGAAACCAACCAGACCCGGATCCCGACGATCGTCTACGTCGAGGACAACGCAGGTGACGCGACCCTCTTGGAAGAGGCTCTGCGGGAACGGAAGTACGCGAGCCAATTGATGATCTTCGCTACCGGAGAAAAAGCCCTGCGCTACCTCTCAGTCAGAGGAACCGCGGAGGATCTGCCTCCGCCCCACTGCATCCTGCTCGATGCCCATCTTCCGATCATGACGGGTTCTCAACTCCTGAGATACATCCGGTCCACGAAGATCTACGATGACACGCCGGTGTACATCTTCGCGGCTGAAGCCGAGTATCAGGATATCCTTCAGGCTGGCATCGTTTCGAAGGAAAGCTTCCTGACGAAAGGGAATTCGTGGGACGGGTTCCTGAAGCTTGCGGATCTGCTCATGCAGAGCGCGACGGCCAAACAGGACAACCGGATCGCCAACACGACCGATTCCAAACCCGAGGTTCATGCGGAAGGCTCCCTGCGTCGTCAAGAGACTCAAGTGCAGAGGGACCGCACCCAGCAGGGCCATTCGCATGAAGCGGCAACGGGTCAACGCACGAGACAGCAGCTGCCGTAGGATCCAGCGCCGCCTTCCGATTTCCACTGGATCAACGCCTGATGTACCTGCGCGCGTGGTCGCAGCTTTTCCTCGATGCCCCGAAACTCGCTCGGCGGCATCACCCCTCAGCGGTTCCGCTGATAATCGATGAGGTCGTTCATGGTCTTCACGAACAGCAGGTATTCGGGGAAGGTCGCGGGCTTGGGGAAGAATCCCGTGGCGCCGGAGGACGCGCACACCGCGGCATCCCGCGAGTCGCAGGTCGACGAGCACATGACGATCGGGACGTGCTCGAATCCGGGAGTCGTCCGCAGGGTCTTCAGCAACTCGACCCCGCCGACGATCGGCAGATGGATGTCGATGATCACCAGGTCCGGAAGCGGCCGCACGAACACCGCGGAGAGCATCTGCGCAGCCGTCGCATAATGCCTGACGGCGATCGTCGATCCGATCTCCCTCCACGCTTCGCTGAGCAGGACCAGATCGCCCTCGCTGTCGTCGACGATGCAGATGCTCGGGACGTCGTCCGCCTGCCGCACCTGGCCTGCATGCGGGCGGGTGGATACGGCCATGTCGCCGATCAGTGGATACAGATGCTCGTCCTCCTGGCGGATGCGATGCCGGAGGGCTCCGAGGATCTCCTTCGTCGCGCGCGCGAAGCCGCCCGCGTCGGAGCGCACCGCATGCTCAGACCAGGCGTCGGCATAGCTGCCGAAGGCCTGCGCCAGACCTCCGACCTCGCAGCTGAAGCGTTCCGCCGTGCCGCGCACCGTCCCGACCGCGGATGCGCGCAGCGTGGGGTAGAGCGATTCGTCCTCGGCGGCGAGGTGGATCCGCAGATGCCCGCCGAGCCGCATCAGCGCCGCCCGGGCATCGCCCGCCCGGATCATGAGATTGCGCTCGTCGATGAGCGTCTCGAGCTGATCGGCCAGGGCCAGCAGGTGCTTGTGCTGATGGCGGAAGTGGTCGATGGTCAGCGGCATGGATGACCGAATGTACGGGAGGAAAAATCCGCGCCTAGCTTCGACCACACCGCGCGCGCTCCGAGCGCCAGGGCCTTGCGCGCATCCCCGTCGCCGCTGGACGAGGCACGGTGAAGCGGAAGGTGGAGCCCCCGCCACGGAGTTTGTGACTCGGCGCGCCCAATCGGCGCATGCTCAGAACTCGTTGACCAGCTTCTTGTACCCGCGTACCAGCTCGAGGTTCTTGAACACCACGCTCTCCGAGAAGCTGCTGATGTCCGGCGTGACCTTGGGCACGCGCGCGAGCTCCTCGTCGTTGTGCACCGCGGTGGTCGACGGGATGTGGAAGTCGGCGGGCACATGGCAGTTCTCGACCACGCTGTTGTGGCGCACCACCACGCCGTCGCCGACCTCGCAGTTGAAGATCACGCTGTTGAAGCCGATGAACACCCGGGTGCCGATCACGCACGGCCCGTGGATGATGGCGCGGTGGGCGATCGACGACGATTCGCCGATCAGCACCTTGCCGCCGGCGCGCGAATGGATGATCACCCCGTCCTGGATGTTCGAATTGGCGCCGATGACGATCGGCTCGAGATCCCCGTGCTCGTCGAGCTCGTCGGCGCGGATCACCACGTACGGACCGATGAAGCAGTTCTCGCCGACCACCACCTTGCCGCAGAGGATGGCGGTCTGGTCGACATAGGCCGACTCGGGCACGGTGGGGAAGTCGCCATGGGGATTGCGTCTGAGCATGGCGCGATCCTAGGCGGCCGAGGGTCGGCGCCAGCGCCTGCGGCTGCCGCGCGGCCGGTCGCTCAGGCCCCCTGCAGCGACCCCTGCCGGAAGTTGAGCGCCGCCATTTTCGCGAAGGAGTTGGCGAGATCGTGATAACCGTCGTAGGAGTCGGGATTCGCGATCGCGAACGCGCCGCGCCGCGCCGTCCCCCCGCATCACACCAGCACCGCTCCCGTCATCGACGTCGGACGTCGGACGTCGGACGTCGGACCTCTCCTGACC